>JANNWE010000628.1:0-9320 GCA_031414675.1 Cytophagaceae bacterium | reverse complement strand
AGGGTTTATGTGCCAATGCAGATTTTATTTTTTTCCATTCGCCAATAAAATTTAATAAATCTTTATTGAAATAAGAATTGGAAAAAATTTCTATAATATATTCCTCTGCTATTTCATTTGGATGAATTAAATCTGCCTTGTAAAATCTATAATCTCTAAGATCGTCCAACATTATTTCGTAAGCTGGAAAATAAGACACATCATTGAATTGAGATATTACATCATGGACTAAAACCCTTAATATAGATTTACTCAAATTATTAAGTGAAATTGTGTCTTTCAAATGTCGAACAGGACTAATTGTTACTATTATTTTTAAATTAGGATTAAATTCTTTTAATCCATGATATAAATTTCTAAATATTAAAACTTGATCGTCTAGACTTAGTAATTTTTTCTCGAAAAGATTGTTATCTAGCTTATGACAATTTGATACTATTTCTTTTACATCTTTTTTTTCATAAACCCAAGAAGTACCTAAAGTTATAACTAAATAGTTTGAATTTTTTAATCCATTTTTAAAAATTAATTTTGCTTCTTCTATCTGAGTTATTAAATTTTCTAAACTTTCATTCCTGAAGTTCGAATGGTAGTCTAAGTGAAAATATAATTCTTCTTTTTTGAATATTTTTTTTTGATTAAGATCCGAATCACTTATGGACTCTAGGATTAGATTGGAAATAGATTTTAAATTATAAATTACACCAAATGGATTATTGAGACATTCAATTTTGATGCTATTTAGATAATTTCCCAAAACCTCAGAAAAGCAGGAGCCAATTGTTAAAAATTTTGTTTGTAATCCAAATTTAATGTTTTTTAAATTTGGCTCAATTGATGTTCTGAAATCCATAATTTATACATCCTAAATTTAATGAGATTCTCTTCTTACTTCACTTCCAGAATTTCCAACTAAAAAGTCAAAATCTGCTCCCAAATGTGCTTGATTTACATTTTCGATATATAACTTGGCATAGCCTCTGTTATAACCTAAATCAATTGGCTTCCATTTTTTTCTTCTTTCTTCCATTTCTTCATCGCTAATTTCTAAAGTGATATTTTTATTTAATACATCAATGGAGATGGTATCACCGTTTTGAACAAAAGCCAATGGACCACCGATAGCAGATTCCGGAGAGGCATGCAAAAACACCGTTCCAAATGCAGTTCCACTCATTCTTGCATCAGAAATTCTTACTATGTCTGTTATTCCTTTATTAATCAGTTTTTTTGGCAAGGCCATGCTTCCAACTTCTGGCATTCCAGGATATCCTTTTGGGCCAGCATTTTTAAGCACCATTACAGAGTTTTCATCTATATCTAAATCTTCCAAATCTATTTTTTCATGATATTCTTCAATTGTCTCAAAAACTACTGCTTTTCCACGGTGTTTTAATAAGTGCTCTGATGCCGCAGATACTTTGATTACTGCCCCATTCGGACATAGATTTCCTGTTACAACTGTAATTCCAGCTTCTTTTTGTAATGGATTATCAAATGTACTTATTACATCAGTGTTCCAATTTCTTGCTGATTTTGAGTTTTCAATTATAGATTTACCATTTACTGATATTGCATCTTTTCTTAGAATATGGCTTAGCTCCTTAATTATTACAGGCAGACCTCCAGCATAATAAAAATCTTCCATTAAGTATTTTCCAGAGGGCATTAAATTTAATAGTAAAGGAATTTTACTTCCATGAAAATCGAAGTCCTCTAGATGCAGTTCTACTCCGATTCGCTTTGCAATTGCAAGCAAATGCAAAATTAAATTAGTGGAGCCTCCCACAGCGGCATTAACTTTTATCGCGTTTTCGAAAGCCGCTGGACTAAGAATATCAGCTATTTTTAAATTTTCTTTTACCATTTCTACTGCTCTCATGCCGCTCATGTGGGCTAACATTTTCTTTCTAGAATCTACAGCTGGAATCGCCGAAATACCGGGAAGAGTCAAGCCTAATGCTTCCACCATGGTGGCCATAGTAGATGCAGTGCCCATAGTAGAGCAATGCCCAGCAGACCTACTCATACATGCTTCAGCTTCTTCAAATTCTTCTGCTGACATTTTACCCGTTCTGAAATCGTCTGCAAATTTCCAGACATCGGTGCCAGATCCAATTTCTTTTCCTTGAAAACGACCATTTAACATGGGTCCCCCAGGCACTACAATAGTAGGTAATCCCACACTAGCAGCTCCCATAACTAGCGAAGGTGTCGTTTTATCACAGCCAGTTAAGAGTACAACAGCATCAAAAGGATTTCCCCGAATACTTTCTTCTACTGTCATTGCGGCTAAATTTCTATAAAGCATAGCTGTAGGCCTAATAATAGTTTCGCCTAATGACATGACTGGAAATTCGAGAGGGAATCCACCAGCCTCATATATTCCGTTTTTTACAAATTGAGCTATTTCTCTAAAATGACCATTGCAAGGAGTAACTTCAGACCAGGTGTTACAAATTCCAATCACAGGCTTACCTTTAAATTGATGGGAAGGATACCCTTGATTCTTTATCCAAGATCTATAAATAAAACCATCTTTACCTGTTTTTCCAAACCAATCTTGACTTCTTAATTTATTTTCTTTTTGGTTTTCCATATTATTTGAAAAAGATTTTGATTAATATTAATGCCTTAAAGATAGGTAAAACAATCATTTTTTTGTTTTTTTGCACCGCAAATTAAACCTTTTTTTGAATATGAATCTGTTTGAAAGTTTCAATACTATATTAGATGAGAAATTTTTCTCAAAAATTAAAGCCAATACATTTGATAATCTTGGGGATTTCGAGATAGCAATAAAAGGAATTTATTTTACGCTAGTGGCCGGATTAATTAGACGTTCTAATAGTGATATGAGTGCAGGGATGCTATTTAATCAGATTAACGAACATTATAGGAAAAATGAATTACCAGAAGATTTTTTGGACCAATTAGCTAATAAGGCATTCATTGATAAAGTAAATGTAGATGGATCAAAAATTATAAGCCAAATATTTCCTGCATATAAAAGTCCTCTCCTAAGTATGATTAGCACTTATGCAGGAACAAGTAAAAATTCTACCGTTCTATTTTCAGGAATTACTTCAAGTATCTTAATTAATTTATTGGGAGAAAAAATTAAAAATGAAAAAATGACCAAAGAAGATATGGTCTATTTTTTAAAACAACATCACGATGCGTTGTTTAAAGAGGCCCCAGAAGCTTTGATGGAAAAAATGATTCCTGCCTTAGGTTTGCAAGAGTTGACTCTAATGAAAGGTATGAATCTCAAAAAGCCAGAGGCAAATGTGAAAAATCTAGTGGAAGAAAGTAATAGTAGTTTTACATCGGAAGAATCTGAAGAAGGTGGAATGATGGGAAAAATAAATACTAAAGTAGTATTGGTAATTCTTGGATTATTAGTTTTAGGTGCAGGTGGATATTATGTTTGGTTAAATAAAGAAAATATTTCATTATTTAATTCAGATAAAACCAAAGCAGAATCGGTAGAAGAGGAATTAATATTTGAAGATTCTTTAAACAATGCTGAACCTTTTGAAAAAGCAGATACATTAGCAAATTTTAAAGCTGATTCTGTAGCTAAAATTACTTTAAATTCTACATCTATAGTTTTATTTAATACCTATATATCTGATAAAACCCAAAGTGCAGGAAAGGAATTTGAGTTTAAAAATATAAGATTTATAGATAATTCTACTGATCTTACTACGGAGTCTTTTGTAGCTATTGAGCAGATTAAGAGCTTACTTGAAAGTAATTTAAGGTTGCAAATAAAAATATTAGTTTTTGACAATAATGGAGACTCAAAATTAAACATTAAAAAAGCTTTTGCTGTAAAAAGAGAATTGATCAAAGATGGTATTGAATCAAAAAGAATTGATGCAGGTTCAGGAGGAGTTGGATCTAGTTTTCCAAAAATAAAGGTTGTTTCGAAGTAATTTATTGAAGACCATGATTATTTAATTGTGGTCTTAATTATGAAGGAAATTTATTGGAAATATATCTTATTATTAAATTAAGAACTAAGGGACTAAAGAATTTAAATTCTGCTTCTTACAATATTCTTTCGGTATTTGGCATAAATAGAAAATCAAATGTTTTGTTTTTTGGAAATTTGGTTTTGTTTAATGAATAGAAATAGGCTCCTTTTTTTGAAAATCCAATCTGCTTTTCATTTGTTTTAACAATATAACCTGTGCTTAATATCCTTCTACTAAAATTTCTTTTGTCTAATAGGGTATCAAATATGGCCTCATATAAATTTTGAAGTTGCAAAAGAGTAAATTTTTCTGGCAATAATTCAAAGCCAATTGGATGAAGGGCTGCATTTTTTCTTAATCTTTCAACGGCTATTTCCACCATTTCGGCATGATCAAACAAAAGTTTAGGTAACTTTCTCAAAGAAAACCATGCTGTTGATAGCGTGTTTGATATTTTTTTTTCGTAATCATCAATATTTACTAGAGCTTTGTAAGTTACTGATACTGTTCGCATTATAGGGTCTCTTTTTGGGTTTCCAAAGCTGGTCAATTGTTCCAGATATACATCTTTTAAGCCCGTATGCTCAAATAAAATTCGGTGAGCTGCTTCATCTAAGCTTTCATTAGGTTGCAGCCATCCTCCCATTAATGACCAAGTGCTACCTTCAGTTTCAAGTCCTCGGTTTACTAAAAGTAGTTTTAATTGTTTTCCATCAAACCCAAAAATGATAGAATCTAAGGCAACAAGGCAGGGGATCTGTTTCTTATATAGCTCTAACACAATTTATTTATTGATATACATGATTTAATTTAAGGTCATATTTTTAAATTTGCAAACTATGATTGAAGCAAAGAAAATATTTTTTTCGTATCAAAATTCATTTTCTCTTAAGAATATTTCCTTAAAGGTTCAAAAAGGACAAATTTTGGGTATAATCGGACAAAGTGGTTCTGGTAAATCTACTTTATTGAAGTTACTAGCGGGACATTTAGATTTGCAAAATGGGGAAATCTATATTGAGAATTCTCTTTTAGTACCACCTTCAAAAAAATTAATATCAGGAGATGTTAGAATTAAAACAGTCACACAGCAAAATACGCTGTTTCCGAATATTACTATTGAGGAAAACATTGCCTATGAGCTAAGATTATTCAAAAAGGATTTCCAAAAAAAAAGAGTGGAAAAATTGACAAAATTGTTAAATATATTTCACTTAAAGTCTAAATATCCTAGAGAATTGTCTGGTGGGGAAATACAACGTGTGATGATAGCAAAAGCTATAGCCGATGAGCCCAAAGTTCTTTTACTAGATGAGCCATTCAGTAATTTAGATAGTATTATTAAGAAAAAAGTATTATTTGAGTTAAAAAAAGTAGTGCTAGAAGAGCAAATATCTTGTGTTTTTGTAACCCACGAAATTGGAGATGCCTTTGGTTTAGTAGATGAATTGTTGATTTTGAAAAACGGGAAAAGTATTCAAAATGGCACTTCGGAGTATATTTATTTTTACCCTAAAAACAAATATGTAGCTCTTTTAGTAGGTGATGTGTTTTTTAACACAATTCATTTTAACTTTCAAAACTTAAAGGATAACTGGTTTATTAGACCAGAAAATATAGTATTAAACGAAAATGGTGAATATATAGGAAAAGTAGTAAGAAACGTGTTCAAAGGGTCTTATTATGAAGTTTTTTTTGAGTTTGAAGGAAATTTATTTTACCTTAGGAATAGCCAAACAATAGCTGATAATATGGAATTTAGATTTAGCTTAAAATTCCCAAATTAGCCTATACATTTATTCTTTTTTTAAGTAAATGGCTGGTAGATTTCTGCCAAACCCATTATAGTCTAGGCCAAAACCAACCACAAATTTATTAACTATTTCAAAGCCTACATAATGTAAATCATTTTTGATTAATGTGGCCTCAGGTTTATGTAAGAGAGTGGCAACTTTTATGGACAATGGATTTTTATTCTTTAAAATTGATTTAATATAATGTAGTGTTTTTCCTGTATCAACAATATCTTCTACTACTATTATATGTCTATTTTCTAAACTTTGATTTAATCCAATTAATTCTTTAATGTTCCCTGTTGAATTTTGGTCTTTGTAAGAGCTGATTTTTAAAAAACTAATTTCACAATCAATTTTAATATTTTGTAACAATTCTGCGACAAACATAAAAGAACCGTTTAGTATAGCGAGAAAAAGAGGATTTTTGTCTATATATTCGTGATCAATCTCATCCGCTAATTCTGTTATTCTGTTTTTTAACTTATCTAAAGTAATGTATTCGATAAATTCCAAGTCAAGTACTTGAACCATTTAATTTAATTTTTCAACAAAATAAACTAATAAATTGTTAAAAATGTCAAAGTTTTAAAATTCAGAAATAGATTCATGTATTTTTGCCTAACAATTATTTGAATTAGTAATTCGTTTTAAAAGAAAATTTGTTTTGAAAAAGATAGTATTAATTGTTTTTTTGGTTTTTGTCCAATGGTCTTTGAATGGTCAATTATTTTCTTTTTTTAATAATTCAAAAGAAGATCCAAAAGTAGAAAAATTATTATTAGACAGAGCCGTTCAGATAAATACTACGGCTGCGGTTAATAATATGTATAATTTTAATTTTCATGATGCTGAGAAAGAATTTAAATGGCTAAAAGTTAAATACCCGGAGCATCCATTGGGAGATTTCCTTTTAGGGCTTAATGAATGGTGGAAGATTGTACCAGACACTAAAAATTCGAGTTTTGACGATCAGTGCCACTATTATATGGATGAAGCCATAGACAAAGCAGATGCATTGTTTGATAAAAATAACAAAAACAAAGAAGCAGCATTTTTTCTTTCCGCAGCTTATGCTATTAAAGGTAGGTTGTATTCGGAAAGAGAAAAATGGGTAAAGTCTGCCTGGGCAGGAAAGCAAGCTATTAAGTACTTGGATAATAGTAGAGGGGAAGAAAATATTAACCCTGAGTTACTTTTTGGTGACGGTGTTTATAATTATTATTCAAAATGGATACATGAAAATTATAAATCTTTAAAGCCTTTGTTAGCATTTTTTAGAAAAGGAGATAAAGCTATGGGAATAAAGCAATTAGAAAATGTTGCCAATAATGCTTTCTATACCAGAATGGAGGCAAGGTATTTTCTAATTCAGATTTATGCAATGGAAAATCAATCTTTAAAATCACTCAATATGTCAAGGCAAATGCATGCTTTGTACCCTAACAATTCTTTTTTTCATAGATATGTGGCTAGAAATTCATTTCAGTTAGGAAGATTAGATGAGGCTGAAACTTATGCTAAAGAACTATTAAATAATTTGAATGATAAAAAGTATGGATATGGAGATAATGACGGTAGGTATGGATCTTATATACTGGCATACTTAAATGATCATTATAAAAATGATAATTCCCAGGCTAAGTTTTATTATCAACAGTGCATCAATTATGCTATTCATAACGAATCTCAAGAATCTGGCTATTATAATGCATCTTTTATGGCCTTAGGAAGAATAGCAGAAGCAGAAAATGATTATAAAACTGCCGTACAAAATTATGGAACGGTGCTGAAAAATTCGGATAAAAAATCAGAATCCTACCTCCAAAGTAAAAAGAGATTGGAAGAAATTACAAAAATGTTTAAAAATAAAAAAAACAAAAAGTGATTAATTTCTTATTAAGGAATAGGTAAAACTTTTGTATTTTTAAAAGTAGATAGTATAACCATAGTTTGGGTACTTGCCACAACTTCAATCTCGTTAATAGTTTCCATTATTAATTTTTGATAAGAAGCTATGTCCCTAGCAATAACCTTTAATAGGAAGTCACAAGAGCCTGTAACATGATGACATTCAATTATTTCTGGAACGCTTTCAATAGTTTGCACAAAGGTTTCTGTAATGGCTTTTCTATGGCCTGACAAAGTAACTTGTACAAAAGTCATAACACCCAATCCAACTTTTTCTCTATCTATTTGTGCATGATAGCTTTCAATTATTCCTAAGTTTTCTAGTTTTTTAACACGCTCCAGCGTAGGGGCGGGAGATAAACCAATTTCTTTTGAAAGTTGAGCATTGGTAATTTTGCCATTGCTTTGTAAAATTTCTAAAAGTTTGTGATCTATAAGATCTAGTTTTCCTACAGCCATTTTATTATTTGTTTGATGATTTCAGAATTATATTTGGTACAAATCTAATATTTTAAATTAAAATTTTATAAGAATTGTTAAACTAAGTTTTTTTTATAAGTTTGGTTTTTGTAAATATGAAACTGCACTCAAATGGAAAAAACGTTGTAAGCAAAATCTAATTACTTAGAAAAAGAGCAAAAAATTAGGGTACCATTTTTTATGAAAAGGTATTTGCATAGATGATAATCTTACAATTCTAAAGCAAATTTGGGGTCCCAAAACACTTCTTTGAAATTTATTAATTGATTATCCGATATTTTATGTCCTTCTTTTTCTAATAATTCCTGCATTAAGTTTGGACTAGCAAAATGGTTTTTACCAGTTAAAATCCCTTTGGAATTTACCACTCGATGTGCAGGAATACCTAAATTATGGGAAGAGTTCATTGCCCAACCAACCAAACGAGCTCCTGTGCTAAGGTATTTTGCAATAGCCCCATAGCTTGATACTTTTCCTAGTGGAATTAGTTTGACTACTTCATAAACTTCTTCAAATTTTTGCATTTTCAATTTCTTTTTTCAGAAGGTCGTACCATTCTTCCCCATATGCTCTAATTAATGGTTCTTTAAGAAATTTATATATTGGAATGCCTAATTGCCCGCCAAGTTCACAAGCATCGCTGCAAATGCTCCAACGATCATAATTTAACGTATGATAATTGTCATATTTTGTAATTCTAATTGGATACAGATGGCAAGATATTGGTTTTTTAAATCCGGTAGCTCCAGCATTGTAGGCTTGTTCAATTCCACATTTTAGTATTCCTTTGTCATCATATGTTGAATAAGCACATTCTTTGTCATTTATTGTAGTGGTTGAAAAATCCCCTTCCCAATCCTTAATGTATTTGCCTTGTTTTTCAATGGCTTCAATGCCTGCCTGGGATAGGTATGGTTTTATTTGTTCAAAAATTTCATCTAGTATTGGCAATTCCACTTCTTCTAATGGTGCACCAAGATCTCCTTCCACACAACAAGCCCCTTTACATTTTGATAGATTACAAACAAAAAATTTTTCTGCAATATCATCACTAATGCAAGTTTCTTCGATTAATATCATTAATTCTTAATAATTAGTTTTTCTCCCACTTTAATTTTATTGTCAGTTAGGTCATTCCATTTTTTTAAATCTG
>JANNWE010000627.1:0-6059 GCA_031414675.1 Cytophagaceae bacterium | reverse complement strand
CCCAAGTTTTTAAAGTACAGCCAGTTTGGAATGCGACTGATTAGGTTTAGCTATGCTTTCTCATTATTCTATAATTTTGTAGGTCTAAGTTTTGCTGTACAAGGAAATCTTTCTCCAATTATTGCGGCTATTTTAATGCCTTTAAATTCGATAACCTTAGTTGGAATAGCTTCTTTGGGAATGATTTGGGGGGGAAAGAAAATTATTTAAGGCCATATACATCCTTATACGTTACAATGTCACCATTAGCATCAATTTCACTAGTATTGTAAATTACAAATAGGGGTATTTTATTGTTAAGTTTTATTGTTGTGGACTTGGGATCTTTTAAACAAGTGTTCATAAATTCTTCCGTGATGAGAGGTTTTTCAAAAGCCCAATTTGCTAATTCAACAGGCATGCTCAGCCGAATGCATCCATGACTAAAGAACCTATTTTCATTTTCAAATAACAACATGCTTCGTTTATTATGAGCAGTGTCGTGCATATACACGCTAAACGGATTGCTTATGTTAAATTTTAGTAGCCCCAAACTATTATCGCATCCTGTGCCCTGCCTAAATTGATAAGGGAAGTTTTTTGCAGAAAAAGAAGCCCATTTTAATGTGTCTGGACCCACGACATTTTTTTTATTATCAAGTACATCAAAGTTGTTCTTTTCTAAATAGTTAATGTTTTTTTTAACTTTTGGTAATATTTCGTTTATTGCAATAGAACGGGTAGGAATCCAGTAGGGATAAACTACGATTGCATCCAAATTTGTTGTCATTCTTGGCGTTTGTTTATCTTTTTGGCCAACAATAATATTCATTTCTAAAACTTTTTGATCTTGGTTATATGTTTTCAATTTTGCATTTGGAATATTAACCACTATGTATTTAATAAAATTGAATCGATTAAGATAGCGATAAAAATTAAGGTTGTCTTTCAATATATTATACAAGGAATCGGTAGTAATTGCTTTTTTAAAAAAATGATATTCTGGGTGCTTGGGTTCTAAATTTTGAAATACTTTTTTTATTTGATTTGGGTTTGTAATAGATTCAATAAGGCTATCAATGCCGGTTTCGTTAATTTCTTCTTTCAAAGATTCAAATTGCAAATGATTAAGCTTGTGACCGTATTTTATTTCCCTAAAAATAAGTTTCGTTTTTTTAAGAAAAAATGTTTTTGCGGAGTCTTCTGACAAGATTTCTAATTCTTTTTCGAAAAGAGTACGAGATTTATTATCAAAAATATGGTTAATGCTTGCTTGCTTAATTAGCTCAAAACTAAAATCTTTATACCTTATTTGGCCTTTAATCCAAGAAGAATAAAAAAATAATATATAAAATATGACTTTATTCATTTAGGTATGTCAATAAAATATTAAAATTATTTTCTAAAACAAAAAGACATTAAATATCATAAATTTTCATGATATTTCATACTTTTATTTAGCTATTTATAAGTATATTTAGTAGAATTAAGATCATTGTGCTTTAATGGTTTGAACTATATAAAATTGTAATATCATAATGGCAATTTTCTATTTCCTTACATTTATTATTGAAATAATTGGAACGGTAGGCGGATTTGGTTCTTCGGTCTTATTTGTGCCCATGGCCAATAATTTTCTAGAATTTCATGCTGTTTTAGGTATTTTATCAATATTGCATGTTTTTAGCAACTTGTCTAAAATGGTCCTTTTCCATAAAGGGTTTAATAAGTGGGTTTTTTTAAAAATAGGTATTCCAAGTGTTCTTTTCGTAATAATTGGTGCTTATTTATCACAATTTATAAATTCAAACTCCGCCACAGTTTTGCTGGGTGTTTTCATGATTTTGTTTTCTTTGTTTCTTATTATTAAGCCCAATTTAACATTTAAATCTACCGTTCTTAATTCATTCTTTGGTGGTGGACTTTCGGGCTTTTTGGCTGGGTGGTTAGGTACTGGAGGGGCAATTAGGGGGCTTGCATTAGCCTCGTTCAACCTAAACAAAAATACATTTTTAGCTACTTCGGCACTAATTGATTTTATGGTAGACAGTAGTCGCTTTGTGGTATATTTCAAACAGGGATATATTACCAAAACAATGCTTTACCAAGCTCCTATATTGTTAATAATTAGCATTGTTGGTTCGTTTATTGGAAAAATACTTTTAAACAAAATCTCCCAAGGTACTTTTAAAAAGATAACCCTTTGGATGATTTTTTCAGTTGGTTTATATAGTTTAGTTGCTTATTTCTTTTTACCCTCTTAAATAAATTAATTTTCGTTCGTCTAAAATTTCTATTTCACTTCCATTTATTTCTATGAGTTTTTCTGCTTTAAAATCTCTTAATGTTCGAATAAGTGATTCTGTGGCAGTACCCACAACAGCCGCTAAATTGTCTCTAGAAATACGCATTTTAAAATGATCTTGGTTTTCCTCTTTGTATTTTTTAGAAAGCATTACTAAAGCATCCGCTGTTCGTTTTCTAATTGAATTGTAGGCTATTTGGGTTAAATGTCGCTCTTTTTCCTGAATATCGTTAGCCAACATTTTAATAAATTGATTGGCAACTGACTGGTTTCTGGTAATAAGTTCTAAAAAGTCATTTTTGGGAATGGCAATAATTTCGCAATCTTCTAATGCCTCAGCGGACTCGTGGTAGTCACTATTTTCTATAATGGCAATGTGTCCAAAAAAATCACCTGAAGTGAAAAGCCCTGTTATAAAATCTTTTCCGTCGGTATTAGAATTAAAGGTTTTTACTTTTCCGGATTTCAAAAAATAAAACCTAATAGGATAATCTCCTTCAGAATAGATGAGTTGTTTTTTCTTAACCATTGAAACTTTTCTATCTGAAGATAGCGAATTTAATTCCACATGCTGGGTTGCTTTTAGATAAAACTCTTCAATACCTTCCTGGGTGTTTTTTATAGCTTTCGACAGATTTTCAATCTTCTTTAATCTACTTTCTATGGCATTTAAAAGTTCAATTTCTTGAAAAGGTTTGGTTAAATAATCATCTGCTCCCATTTCCATACCCTTTCGCTGGTCAGAACGCTCGGTTTTGGCTGTTAAAAAAACAAATGGAATGTTTTGAAGTTCGGGGCTTTGGCTAAAAATATGAAGTACTCCGTATCCATCTAAAACGGGCATCATTATATCACAAATCACAAGATCAGGTTTGGTTTGATTAGCAATTTCTACGCCCACTTTCCCGTTTTCGGCAGACATTACTTTATAATTTGCAAGTTCTAAAATTTCAGCCGTGGTTTCTCTAATATCATCGCTGTCTTCAATTAAAAGTATCGTTTTCATATTTTTATGGTTATGGCTGTCCCTTCATTTAATTTACTCTTAACACTCACTTGGCCTTTCATGAGGGCTACATATCTAGCTACTATATGTAACCCTAGGCCTGTACCTTGGATATTAGTTACATTTTTGCCTCTAAAAAACCGATCAAACAAGTTCTTTTGATCTTCTTTGGCTATTCCAATTCCTTTGTCGGTGATTTCTAATAAAATGTGATTATCATTGTTTTCGGTTCTTACTTGAATTTCAGAATTTAAGGGAGAAAATTTTAGCGCATTAGAACACAAATTAATCACAATTTTTCTAAATAAAGACTTATCTAAATGCACTATTGATTTTCCAAAGTGGCTATAAGTAATTTTTTGCCCCGCCTTGGTCACACTTATTAAATCAAAGATACATTCTTTTATTAATTCTTCCATTTCAAAATCTGAATAGTTGGCTACTATTTTTCCTTCCTCAAGCTTACCCACTGAAAGAAATTCTTCAAGGATATCGGTAAGGTTTCCAACAGCGGCCGTTATTTTTTTTATATGTCTTTCCCTTTTTTCTTGTTCTTCCGTTTTTTGATATTTTTCAATTAAATATGCGGCAGACTGAATAGTGGTGAGAGGGGTTCGAAACTCATGCGATGCCAAAGAAACAAACCTAGATTTTAAATCACCCAATTCTTTTTCTTTTTCTAAAGCCAATTCTAAATCTTTTTTGGACTTTTCGAGCCTTTTTAGTGTTTCTACCAAAGCATTTGTGCGATTTATAACTTCTTTCTCTAGATTTCCATTTAGCATTTCTATTTCCGACTTTCTAATTATTAGTTCTTCTTCTGCTTTCCTTTTAAAAGTAGTATCGTTAATAAATGAAATGTAATATGGCTTTTCGCCCAATTTAAAATGACTCAAGCTAATTTCAACAGAAAATAAAGAACCATCTTTCTTTCGGCCATTAAGGTTTAAGCCTAGGCCCATAGAACGCGCTTGTGGCTTTTCGGTATAATTTTCGTACGTTTTATGGTGTTTTTCTTTTAGATTCTGTGGAATTAAAATGTCCAATTTTTGCCCTATCATTTCCCCTTTCTCATACCCAAATAGCATATCCCCAAATTGGTTGGACATTACAATTTCACTTTCCTTGTTTACCACAACAATACCAATAGCTGCGTGCATAAAAAGGGCCTCAAACCTATTTTCTTCATCTATTATTTTCTGCTCTTTTTGTTTAATTAACGTGGTGTCAACTATTTTTATATAGTAATAAGGAACGCTTTCATGATAAAACAATTTAATCTGCAATTCTCCCCAAAACTCTGTTTGATCAAACGTTTGAAATAGCACCTCGTCTTGCAAAACTCCTTCTTTTTCAAGGTGTTTTTCAAGTTCGATATGGTCTTGAGTGCTGAGTTTTGTTTTTCTGAATCCATGTGGATATTTCAAAGAAAACTCTGACAAGTCGCCTACTTTTAGCTTATTTAAACCTACAAAATTGATATACAAAAACGCTTTATTTCTTACATCGTAAACAGCCATGAAAAATTCGCTGTCTTCAAGTACTGTATTTATCAGTGATGTTTTTAAAACCGTGTTCATAAAATCTGTAAAAATGAAAGGATAAATATACATAATTTTATATACATTTAGTCCGTTTTTGTCGAATGGCAAATGGTTATGGAAGATTTTCCTTCTTGCTTTTCAAGCTTTGGACTTAAATAAGGAATGCCTAAATTTAGACCTCTTAACACAAAAAAGACCGCCAATATAAAAGTATAAGCGGGAAGATATTTGTTTATGTTTTGTCTTGCATTATTACTTAAATATTTTGGAACTATGCTTATAAAAAATAATAGTGGGGCTGTGCCTAGTCCAAAAAAAGACATAAATAAAGCACTTTCACCCATTGAATTTGCTGCCAGTGAGCCCACCAATGCTACATACACAAAACCGCAAGGCAAAAGGCCATTTACCATACCTAAAAGTAAAAAACTACTTTTAGTTTTAGCCCTTAAAAAAGGGCTAAATGTTTTAGTAATTTTCTTAGTAATTTTTTTGAATGGGGGAAAAGAAATGTTTTGATTAGAAAAAACTAACAAAAAAAGTAATATCCCAATAGCTATAGTTAAATAGTTTTGAAAACCTGCCAAAATAAAAGCTTGACCAAAAATGCTAAAAATGGCACCTAAAACACTGTAAGTAATAATTCTTCCTAAATTATATATTAATCTGCTAAGGGCGGCTTCATGGTAAGTTTGCCCTCCTATGGGCAATGCCAATGCAATGGGCCCACACATGCCAATGCAGTGAAAGCTACCCGCCAATCCCGTCAAGAAAGCTACCAAATAGAGCATGTTTAAGGTATAATTATCTCCTCTTCTAAAAAATAATCTAGTTTATTAAATGTCCAATAAGCTTGTATTTTCCATTTGCCTTTTTCTAACTTATTTGTTAAAAATGAGAAAACTGGTTTTTTTTCAAGTTTTAAAGTAAAGTCTAGGTCTTTGTTAGAAGGCCTAAAAAACGTAACTCTGCCTTTGTCTATAGGAGTTGGAAAGCAGATTCTTAATTCTTGGGACTCAGGAAAATATTTCATTATTTGTGATTTTTTAAATGTTTTTGAATTCTGCACTCTATTAATTTGCTCTTGAAAATCTATCTCTTTTTGATAATAGTCCTTTTGTACTAAATCAACCTTCGCAGAACCCATCCTATAGGCCAATGAGCCAATGAAACCAACAAACAATATATAACATGCCACAATAGCTTTCCCCCAATTCATATTTTT
>JANNWE010000626.1:0-6744 GCA_031414675.1 Cytophagaceae bacterium | reverse complement strand
GAAAACTTCTTTTTATTCCAATTAAAAAACAATATCCTTCAGACTCACTCCTAAAAGTTTAGTACAGATTTCATTGAGATGGTTTTCGTTTCCAATAAAATGAAAGGTTTGTTGGGTATGCCTTAAGGATTGGTTCCGTTTTAAAGCTTTGGCAGGTGATGAACTTTCTAATTCATAAAATTGCCCCAACTGAGTTCCTGCTTCGTTTTTCCCATCATTGTATGCATTTAAAGCATCCCCTTTGTAAGGAAATTTCTGTATTTCCCACATCGAATTCACATATTCTTTTTCACCTTTATAATCGAATTGAAGAATAGTTAAAATTTTATTTAATGCATCATAACTTCCAGCTATTGGCTTTAAAGCTTCTGACGGAATACCTATTTTCCCTCTTGAATTTGCATCAGCCTTAAAAAACAAAACACTATCTTTCTTTTTTAATCGAGCTGAACTTATTTTTCCAAAATAGGCGTCATTAATTTTATCAGCCATTCCTTTTTTAAATGGAATAATGATGGTGTTATTAGGAGAAGCATTCATCATGCCTAATAACCAAATAGATAGAACCCCTTTCGATTTTTCCCAGTCAAAGTTTCCAATGTTTTTTACCTCATTTATAGTTTGATAGCCTACCCAATTCATATCTTTTAAGGATATTTTTAGTTGACTTTCGGCTTCTTCATTACTCAACAGTGCAATTTCTCTATTTACTAAAACTTTAAACTTTGTACCTGAATAGTTTTCGATTTCAAACTCCTTTTTAAAGCTGGCTTTTTTATTTTTTTTTTCTACTAAATCATAGGAAAGTGTATCAATTACGTGAGGTGTTTGCCAATGACCAATTTCAAATTTATCTCCTTTTTTAAAAAAAATAGAAAATTGTCCTCCTTCTGGCCCAAGCCAAAATCGTTCTTCTCCTCCGTAAGCGTTAATATGAGCATTGAATTTACCAGAAGCAATATGCTCGTGGTTAATCCAGCCAAAACTTAAACCTTCGTTTCCTAAAGCAGTGCTGGTCATTACACGTGCCTGGTATTGAGGTGAAATAATAATTTGAGCCTCATTACTTTTTAACAGAATAAGATCTTTTTGATGTTTCTTTAAAAATTCTAAATCATAACCAAATGTACCTTTTGAATAGGAATTCATTGCTTGCTTTTCTGTTTGTTTATTTTCACTTTTACAACTAGCTATAAAGAAAAAAATAACTAAATATTTTAAAATTTTCATTTCAATGCTAAATTTAAAATTTGCCCCTCTTTCAGTGTATGTCCTTCTGGAAAAGTTTTGTTTAAACTCCCAACAATTAATTTTTCTAAAGGAAGATTACCTTTTAAAACAGTTAATCTCCTTGTGAAATTCGAACCCACTTTTTTGATTTCCATTTGGCCATAAGCGTATCCGTTTGACCAAAAGAATGTCCCCAATTGATTTTTAAAAGACATTGATTTGTTAATTGCTGAGTAATGAAAACCCGTTAAAGCAAGCGTTGCACCCCAGCTGGTCATGGCTCGAGCGTAATGATGACCACATTCGGCTTCATCAAAAGGGCTACGTTTTAAACCATCGTAGCGGTCTCTGATATTTTTTATACACAAAAGGCCATTTTGATTTTGACCTTCATAAAGCATTCCAATAGCAGCTGTATATTCAAACCCAGTCATAACTTCGGAATAATACGGAAAAGGAATTTTTGGCCTCCCTCCTCTTGGGTAACTGGCCATCAACAATGCAGACTCGTCACCCAGAGCATATGATCTCATATTGTTAAAGTGGTTAAGCATTGTTGGTCGATAATTGTATTTCATTATGCTATTAAGCGTTTTTTGGACATTTTCTGGGTTGACTAAATACCCCAGACCATACACATGGGCCATATATTGGCCAATCAATTGGTCCACTAAACACCCTTTCCCCAATTGGTAAGGGGGATCACTTATATAAGCTTTGCCGCTAGCCACCGTTTTCATCAATATATCTTCTTTTTTCTCCGCAGTTTGAATTATTTGTTCATAATATTCTCCATTAAAAAGAGTTTCATCCGTAAATTTTTTGCCTTTTTCAAAAAGTGTTCTACAATCAGCAGCAAAAATATACTCTCCCATTGCTTTTGCCATTTCCTCCATGGCTCGCAAGGCCCCTAAGTACCAAATTTGCATTTGCGGATTTGGTCCATAATATTCTACATCCATGGTATTGTGTTGTACACCTTCCATAATTCCGTCTTTGTTGCCATCCCAGCCACCTTTTAGCCAAGTAAATTCTATACTACTTTTTACAGCAGGATACAATTGTTTAAGTAATTCGTTATTGCCAGAAAGTTGCCATTCTCTATACATTCTCATAATGGTGCCCATTTGTCCGTCAGCAGCGGCAGCATTATTACTTTTGGCTTTGGTTTCTAAAGGTAAACCTACTCTAAAATTCATAAATCCTGTAGCATCTGTAGCTAAGCCAAACTCGGTTTTTCTCATAGTTTGAGCCAAGTTTCCAAACAGAAATCCAGTAGCTTGTTCATAATTCCATACATGCGTACAGGAGCCTGCACATGAGCCGTAATTGTCCATGCAGCCCTCCCAGCCCATCATTGTGCCATCTTTAATCCTAAAAACCGTTTGAGAACGAAGCGTACTCAAATTAAACAAGGCAGCTTCTTTTACGACCTTTGGCAAATCGCTTTTTACAAATGAAGTTACAAATTCCAAGGTTTTCTTTTCTAAGTCAGGTAATTTCTCCACAACCTTTTCTGCTACTTCCCAGGCATTTTTGTATTCTGTTGTATAATAATTTCCGACATTTTCTGAAGACCAAGCAAAACGATTTGGGAAATGCCAAGTAATATAAAAAGTTACAATTCGACTTTGATGGGCTGGAATTTCCAACTTTACAGCTAAAGACGCCTGGGGGTCATTATCTATTAATTTTTGCTTGTCTGTCAGTTCGCCATCCGAACTAAAATCATCCCAAAAGTCTAATAGTGCATTTTCCCAATCATTTGACCTTGAGGAACGCCGGAAAGTAACCCCACTTTGAGAAGGAGTGGTTAAAGCAATGGTACCCCACTGTTCTGAAGTGTTTTTTACACTATCGGAATACATATAAATCCCTTGAATTTTAGCCGATTTCTTAAATACGTTCTGGTTATCATTCGCCCCAATGGGTATCATATCACCTTTCCAGTCCATTCTAGTTTTTGAGCCATCATTACCAATAAAATTTCTCATTAACCCACAAACTGAAGCGGTTAAGGCAGTATTTGATATATTTTTTACTTCGTATTTCAATATGGCTATTGGAATTCCGCTTGCGTTTTCATCGGTAGGAATTAAAGGATTAAAAGCTTTTAAAGTAACTTGGACTGGAAGTGAAGGGTCTGATAGATTTACCTGGCCAAAAGGATATGAGGCATCGAAACTAGCAAACTTAAATCTGGGAATCCCATGATTATCGACTGGCCTGCCTTCTTTATCTTCATAATCCATTACATCCAATGGTCCCATTAATCCTTTTGTATGGGTTTTACCATTAGATTCTTTAATAAAAATTGAAAAAAAAGGAACACCGTTTCCCATTTGCCCACCACTAAACCCTTTGGCCGGCCGGTTCATTATTTCCCAGTCTTTTAACTCGCCTTTGCCAGAAAGTGAAACAGTCCCTGTACCAATACCACCCAAAGGCAATGCTATTCTGTATAAATGATTTTGATCATAGTGTTTTAATATGGGGAATTCCTGTGCTTTTACTTTAAAAAACAGGCAAATGTTTAGCAAGATTAATAGATATATAGTTTTCATTTTCGCTCTAGGTTTAATAGAATTACTATTTCATAAACTTCCATTTTATTTCTTTTGAATATCCAAAAATTTTGCCGCTAGGCACTTGGATGGCCTCTCCAATTAAATTACCTTGTTTATCTTTTATTACTGAAAGTTTAGTAAAAGAAAATTCTCCTTTTTCATAATTAAAAGTAACTCCATCGTCATCATATAAATTAAAACTTCCGATTTTATCTCCATAATGCCTAACCTCCAATTGCATTATTTCTCCTGATTTTGGAGCTTGAAGATGTGGAGGAACCATAGGAATAATTCCACCATCTTTAACAAACAATGGAATTTTATCCAACGAAGGAGTAATAGTGATTGATTCATTTTCTCCAACAAATTTGCCCGTATAAAAGTCAAACCATTTCCCAATAGGTAGTAAAACTTTTCTGCTTTTTTCACCAGCAAACATTGGAACAACTAACAAATTGTCTCCCATCAAATACTGGTCTTTTATGTCTTTTTTGAAACTCATTGCATATGGATTTTGAGTAGCATCTAATTTTCCTTCTTCCAAAGTTGATTTAAAACCAAACCCATCAACCAAATTCATAGCTCTAAAAGGAGGTATGCCTTCAAAATGGTATTGAGCAAATGTGGTGTATATATAGGGTAAAAGTTGCATTCGTAAATTCGCTACTTCGTTTACGGCTTTTTCCACTTCAGGGAAAGTCCAAGGCTTGGTACCATCGGCCCATGCATTTAGCATGGCCATGGGAGAAAAACAAACGGATTGCATACGTCTTACCCATTCTTCTGCAGATGCCGACGCACGAACTTCTGGTGTCCATAAAACACCAATAAAACTACTGTTTACCAAAGCCGTAATAAAGTCTTTATGGCTATAATAGTCATTATAAATCACGTACGGAAAATTGCTAGACCCCGCATTAGAGCCTCTTACCAATCCATAGGTACGCTTATTAATTTCTTTAAACCAACTTCCCGTCATGTTTTGTATCATTGAGCCATAGGTTTGTCTCATTTGTTCGGCATCTATCCCTGAAGGAAAAGTAGCGACGTCAGGCCATACCCAATTATCATAGCCATCTACCTCATCAATTTTATAGCCACCAACTCCTATATTCAAATGGTTCTTTAGAAAATGCTCTTTAAAATATTGACGGGTTTGGTCCAAAGTAAAATCGGGGACAATGCCATTCCATACGGTATGAGAGCCTGAAAGTTCCTTAACTTTTGGATAAAGAGATGATTTTGGGGAAACGTAGGGGTTAAGCCATAAATTAGCACTTATTCCTTTTTTTGCCAAGCTATCAAGAAAACCCTTTGGATTGGGAAAACGTGTTTTATCCCACTCAAAAGTACATGGATAAGACATGCTATGCCAACCAGGCTCAACTCCAATAAAATCGAGAGGGAAATTATGCTCTTCAAAACTTTTTACTTCTTTCAAAATATCTTCTTGTGAAAAAAGTGTTGGAACACGCTGCGTGAATCCTAAACCCCATTTGGGCGGCAAATATCCTCCTCCATTCATCAAATTGTAGCGTTGAACTACATTCATAGGAGTTGGTCCTCCAAAAACATAAATAGTAGCTCCATCAGCAGGTATCAAAATTTCAACGGCATCAGAGTAGGGTTGTGAAGACCAATTTTTGTCGGTATTTCGGTCGCTCAAAATTGGAGGATTTTGAGCGTCGGTTCGCACCCCAGTACCTGCATAGACAGTGATATATCTTGCTGCATCTATTAATACGCCATAGCCTTTTGACGAAACATAAAAAGGCACTGGGGCGTGTGTTCGCCCATTGTCTTTGCCTCCATAATGATCCATATGAAGATTTAAAATACGACCTCTTTGATTGACAGATTGAAAATTAAGACCTAATCCAAATAGCTGCTCTTCCTTTTCTAATGGAAACCTTAAATAGGTTTTATGATTAATAACCTTTATGTCAATTTCTATTTTTGAGAAGGGAAAAGAGGTTTGGGGTAAACTTGCCATACCCTTTAGATTTGGCTTAGCATCTGCAGCACTTAAAAGGCTAAGTTTTTCTGGTTTTCCTGCTTCAGCTTTCCAAACACTGGGATATACCAATTCCCATTGAACTTTTGTTTGTGCAAGCGAAAAATAAAAAGGAAATAATAAAATTATAAAAAAATTTATCTTCATTTTAATATTAAAATTGAAAAACAATTATTTCTCCTTATCAAACATAGCCACGGCATCTTTGTCTTTAAATTCTACCATCATGGCTCGAAGTTCTTTTTTCATATCCGATATCAAAGTTTTATGTTTTGGATTATCATACTCATTTACCATCTCGTTAGGGTCAGTCTTTAAGTCAATTAATTCCCAAAAACTACCTTTCCCATAAAAATAAATTAGCTTATATCGCTCACGTCGTATACCATAATGCGGCATAACCCAATGTGGCTGTGGGTATTCATAATAATGATAATACATTGATTTTCGCCAGTCTTTGGGCTTAGGCCCACCAGAAACTAAAGGCATTACAGATTTACCTTGCATATCAGAAGGAATTGGCACTCCTGCGATATTTAAAATAGTTGGGGCAAAATCTATATTAACCACCATGTCTTTGACTACCGTTTTGGGCTTCACAACTTTTGGATATCGCATCACAAATGGCATTCTGAGAGATTGCTCATACATAAAACGCTTATCATACCATCCATGTTCTCCTAAATAAAAACCTTGATCAGAAGAGTAAATAACAATGGTATTTTCGGCCAGTCCAGATTTATCAAGATAGTCTAAAACCCTTCCAATGTTTCGGTCTAGCGAAAGCACACATGCCATATAATCATGCATATACCTTTGATATTTCCAGAGGGCCTTCTCTTTTTCACTCATTTTAAGAGTATCCAATTTTGCATTTTCTGCTACATAATATTCATCCCATGCCGCCTTCTGCACTTTGTTCATACGCTTCAT
>JANNWE010000625.1:0-2821 GCA_031414675.1 Cytophagaceae bacterium | reverse complement strand
AAGGGTTTTCAGGTGCAGAGCAACGAATAAAAACTAATTTTTCCAACTTGACAGAAAAGGAAATCCAAAATAAAATTGCTTCGGAAAAATTGCAAAACTCGTATGCAGGTATTTTTGGGAAGTTTATTGAACCTGTTATAGAACCGCTCGGCTACGACTGGAAAATCGGGATTGCACTTATTACTTCATTTGCCGCAAGAGAAGTTTTTGTGGGAACTATTTCTACAATTTATAGTATAGGAGCAGATGATTCTGACGAAAGTACGATAAAGTCTAGATTAAAAAATGAAGTAAATGACGAAACAGGATTGCCTGTTTTTTCAGTTGCGACCTCATATTCTTTGCTGATTTTTTATGTTTTTGCCATGATGTGCATGAGCACCATTGCGGTAGTGTATAGAGAGACTAAATCTTGGAAATGGCCATTGATTCAGCTCGCCTACATGAGTGTGCTTGCCTATGTTTCTGCTTTTTTTGTGTATTGGATTTTGAAGTAAACCGAAAAAACAAATTGAAAGAACGGTTTACCTGATGCATTAATATTATCCTCGAGGATGAAATTCTTTTAAGGTTTGTTGTAAAAATTCTCTATCTAGATGAGTATATATTTCTGTAGTTGTTATAGATTCATGCCCCATCATTTCTTGAACTGCCCTTAAATTTGCTCCTCCTTCTATTAAATGTGTAGCAAAACTGTGCCTTAATGTATGTGGAGAAACCTCTTTTCTGATGCCCGCTATCTGTGCCAAATCTTTTATTATCAAAAAAACCATTACCCGAGAAAGCCCTTTTCCTCTTCTGTTCAAAAAAACTACATCTTCTTGTCCTTTTTGAATTTCAATACTTGGCCTTATTTCAGATAAATATATTTTTAAAATTTTGATTGCTTGGCTGCCTATGGGTACTAGTCTCATTTTGTTGCCTTTGCCTATAATTCTTAAAAAGCCTTCTTCAAATTTGCAGTCACTTATTTTTAGTGTAATTACTTCTGAAACCCTTAGGCCACAGCTGTACATGGTTTCAATAATTGCCTTGTTTCTTGTTCCTTGTGAAGAGCTAAGGTCAATCAAAGATAGCATTGCCTCTATCTCATGATAATGTAGTGTTTCCGGAAGTTTTCTAATGATTTTTGGAGCAGATATTAAAGAAGTAGGGTCAGTTTGAGTTAAGTTTTCTAAAATTAGATATTCATAGAAAGCTTTTATTCCTGATAAAATTCGAGCTTGAGAATTAGCAGCCAAGTTGAGATCATTTAAAAAAACTAAAAAATCATGAATGTCATTGGCATTTATATCTTGCGGTTTTTTGTTTAAGTTTTTAATTTCTTGAAACTGAAAAAGTTTTTGAGCGTCTTTGATATATGACTCTATTGAATTTATGGAAAGTCCACGCTCCAATTTTAGAAAGTTCTTAAAGCCTTTAATTTCTTTTAACCAATCCATTAATTAATTTTGCCAATTAAAAAGCATTTCTTGTTCAATATCGGGGTGCAAACTTAAGGCCACAGGACAAGTATGAGCGACTCTTTCATATCATTTTTTCTCTGATTCTGTAAGAGGGGGCTCACAAGTAAGTGCAAACTCAACTATTATTTTTTGAATTTTCCTTGGGGCTTCTGAAGTCATGATTTTGGTGATTTCTATTTCAGAATTTTTAAACTCATGGCCCTCTTTTTGGGCAGCTATACCCATAACTGTAATAGCACAACACCCTAAGGAAGTAGCTGCCAAGTCGGTAGGAGAAAAGGCCTCTCCTTTTCCATTGTTGTCTATTGGAGCATCAGTTAGTATACTTTTTCCAGACCTAATGTGTATAGCTTCTGTACTTAATCCTCCCAAATATTTGATTTTTGCTGTTTTCATATTTTAAAATTGTAATAATTTTTATTTATTTCTTTTAGTATTATCGAATACTATCTTTTTAATCTTGTCGCATCAATTCTTCTATTTCATAAATCTCAATTGGAATATCTTCCATCAAATCTATGTTTCCATTTTCTGTTATTAATATGTCGTTTTCTAGGCGTATTCCTATTCCTTCTTCAAGAATATAAATACCTGGTTCGCAAGTTAAAACCATTCCTGCTTCAAAAATACTATTTTTGCTGCCTACATCATGCACATCCAAACCTAAAAAATGTGAGATGCCATGAGGGAAATACTTTTGAATTATATCTACTGAAAGATTTTCAGAGGTAGTTAAGCCTAATTTAATAAGTTCTTTACCAAGGATTTCATGCGTTTGGTTTTTTAAATTGTCAAAAGAATTTCCAACAATCATTTTTGTTTTCACTTTGTTTAAGACGTTCAATACGGAAGTATAGACTTCTCTTTGCCTATCTGTAAATTTGCCATTTATTGGGATAGTTCGAGTCATATCTGCTTTGTAATTTCCGTATTCTGCTCCAAAATCCATTAATATCAAATCATCATTTTTACAAGTGTCATTATTCGAAATATAATGAAGGACACAAGCATTTTTTCCAGAAGCAATTATAGGTTGAAATGCGTGGTTTCTTGAACGGTTTAACAAAAATTCATGACTTAATTCTGCTTCTATTTCAAATTCCATTTTACCAGGTTTTAAGGTTTTGGCTGCCCTTTCAAACCCTTTCTTTGTAATATTAATAGCCTTTTTGATAAGTTCAATTTCAAATTCTGATTTTATTTCTCTTTGCTTATTAAGAATTTCGCAGGCTCTTTTAAAAGTGTGAAGTGGGTACCTTTCCTTCAATTGCTCAATTAATACTTTTTCCTTAGATTTAAAGTACATATTTTTACCTACTTGCTCATCGAAATGTAAATATATAATTTGAAAATCA
>JANNWE010000624.1:0-10187 GCA_031414675.1 Cytophagaceae bacterium | reverse complement strand
CATTTATCTATTATTAAAGTTATGGTTATGCCTGCTACAAAAGCAGATACTACTAAATTCAACGAATTCTTTTTCACATTTAATCTATTAATTAGTAATAAGTTAATTAAAATAATAAAAAATACTATTAATAATTGACCTAGTTCAAGACCTATATTAAATGCAAATAATTGCCGTACAATACTATTTCCATTCCCCAACAATCCACGCAAATAATTTGAAAATCCTAGACCATGAATAAGCCCGAAAAACAGCATAAAAAATAGTCGAAAATTTTGCCTAAAATTAGATTTTGGTTTATTTGAATTAAAAAAAATATTCATAATGCAAGTAAATAGAATTGTTAAAGGAATTAGGAATTCAATCCAATCTGAATTCACTTTAACAATATCTAGAACTGCCAAGGCAAGTGTAATAGTATGACCAATGGTAAAAAAGGTTATAGCTAATACTATTTTCTTCCAATCTTTTAATGTAAAAATAGCACATAAGGAAACAATAAAAAGCATATGATCGTACCCATTCAAATCAGTAATATGCTGATAACCAAGTTTTAAAAAAATAAAAAAATCTTGCATAGCAAACTTTATAATTTTCTATTCATAAAATTTAAATTCTTTTCAATTTTTATTCCTTCCATTAAATTAAATAATTGCTCCTAAAAATAAACCAATGAAAATAATAAAATAGCTCGGAATTTTATTACTTAAAAGTACTAAAAATGTGGTAATAAAAGTAAGTATCTCTAAAGGATGATTAACTAATGGTAGAAATAGAGAAATTCCTGCGGCTAATGTTAATCCTGTGGAAGTTGCATTAATTCCCTCCAAAGAAGCTCTTACACCTCTAAACTGTTTTAGTTGTTCCCAAAATTTAACTGCGAAAAAAATCATAAATATACCGGGCAAAAATATGCCAATTGAACCTATAAAAGATCCTAAAATTTGGCCGTTTAATCCCCAAGAACGCAATGATAATGAACCGACATAAGAAGCAATTGAAAACGTTGGTCCTGGAACCATTTCAGCTAAAGCTATACCCGAAAGATATTCGTCTGGACTTAAATAATGTTTAAATTCTACAAATTCATTATATAAAAGAGGCTTTAAAATATGCCCGCCCCCAAAAGCCAAACTTCCATTTCTATAAAAATTTTCAAACAAACGAATAGGTAATGAATTTGTGATCTTACCTACAATAGCAATTACAACAAAAAATACGGCCCAAAGTACTAAATTACCCCATTCTACTTTCACCGGGTTTTTTAGCATTTTCTTTTGTTTATTGTATTTAGCAGAAGCTACTAAACCACCCAATAAAATCAAAATAGGAGTAATATAAGGTGATCTAAAATAAAAACCTGCAAAAGCACTTAGCATCATTAAAACAATAGAAGTTTTAGATTTAATTACTTTTTTTCCTATTATAAAAGCAGCAAAAAAAATAAATGCCACTCCCATAGGTTTAATAAATTGGGTTATTCTTACTAATGTGCCTTTTTCAAAAAAAGAAATTCCCAATGCCGCTATCCCCATAAAAACGGTAGCGGGCAAAATCCAAACTAAGAGCGTAAAATAAGATAAATTGGCACCTCCTAGTTTGTACCCTATCGCTGTGATTGTTTGTGTTGAAGTGGGTCCTGGTAAAAGCTGACATAAAGCCTGCATTTCCATTATTTCTGATTCAGTTATGTATCTATGTTTATGTACTAAATGTTGAATAAATAATGCTAAATGTGCCTGAGGCCCACCAAAGCAGGTCAAAGACAAAATAAGGACATCCTTTAAAAAAATTAAATACCTTATTTTTTTAGTTTCCAACTAGAATATTAGCATTAAAATGTTTTATTTAAAACCCAGTTCTTTTAATCGTTCATCTAAAAATTCGCCAGCTGTCATATCCACATAGATTTTTGGATTTTCTGCATCAATACAAGATACTAAACAAGTTAAATCCATCTCAGCCCTTGGATGCATAAAAAAAGGAATAGAAAAACGTGAACTTCCCATTTTCTCTTTGGAAGGGTTTACCACTCTATGAATGGTTGACTTTAATTTATGATTTGTTAATCTGTCCAGCATGTCTCCCACATTTATTATTATCTGATCTGGTAATGCGGTAACAGCAATCCATTCACCATCCCGTCTTAAAACTTCCAGGCCTTCTGCAGATGCTCCCATTAAAAGAGTAATCAAATTTATATCTCCATGTGCAGCGGCTCTAACGGCACCCTCTTCTAAAGCATCAGGATTTAAAATAGGGAAATAATGAAGAGCCCGTAAAATACTATCCCCTTGATATACTTTTTCTTCAAAATAATCTTCAGGTAATTTTAAATACAATGATATGGCTTTCAAAAGGATTTTGCCTGTATTTTCAAAAGTCTTAAAGGTTTCTAAAGTTAGCTTTTCAAATTCTTCTACCTCTTTTGGAAACAAATTTAAAGGCATGTCCGCTCTGGGGTTCGGCTGTCCGATATGATAAAACTCCTTTAAGTCTGGCTTTGAGAATCCTTTGGCTGTTTCTTTTTGTTTTCCTATATATCCACGTTGACCAGCCAATTCTTTAAATTCATACTTTTGTTTCACTTCATCTGGCAAAAAGAAAAATTTTTGGATGGTTTCATATAAACTCAGCCTTAGTTCTTCGCTAAGACCATGATTTTTTAAAGCAATGAAACCAATATTGTTAAATGCCCTTCCTAAATCTGCAACGAATCTTTCTTTTTTAAAGATGTCGGTGGACAGGAAATCTAAAAGATCCAAAGAGGGAATTTCTTTCAATAATTCTGATGTTTCCATTAATTACAAGGCTTTATTTAAATTTTTCTCAACGGATTCCCAGTTTATTACATTCCAAAACGCTTTAATATAATCTACTCTTTTGTTTTGATATTTTAAATAGTAGGCATGTTCCCATACATCTAATGCTAGAATTGGTGTTCCTTTTACATCAGCAATATCCATTAAAGGATTTTCTTGATTTGGTGTAGAAGATATTTTTAACTTTCCATTTTGTACAATAAGCCATGCCCATCCAGAGCCAAATCTAGAGGTAGCAGCTGCAGCAAAATCGGACTGAAACTTTTCAAAGCTTTCAAAATCTCGTACGATTAAGTTTCGGAGTTTATCACTAGGCTGTCCACCAGAAGGAGACAAAATCTCCCAGAAAAAAGTATGGTTCCAATGACCACCGCCATTGTTTTTTATAGCAGAACTGTATTTGCTTATGTTAGTAATTATATCTGCTATACTTAAATTTTCTGCGGGAGTGCCAATTATTGCCTTATTTAAATTAGTAATATAGGCCTGATGATGACGGCTATGATGAATTTCCATGGTTAAAGCATCAATATGAGGTTCTAAAGCATTATAATTAAAACCTAGTGCTGGTAGTTTGAAGGGTTCAGCCAAAAAAGTAGTACTTTTTGCTTTTAGGGTTTCAATTTTGGAAGCTAGAAACCCAGCAAAAATGGTTTTTAAAAAATTATTTCTGTTCATCATTATTTTATGATATTTAAATTTAGATTATGAATTTCAATAAAGCGATTGTTATGTAATGATTATTTAGTAAATGAAATTAGAATTTATTCAAATTCTAAAATTTCAAAAAACATATTAAATAAAAAACTAAAAGAATGCAATAAACTTTAGCGAGTATACCAAGATAATTTAATTTCTGATTTGAATTTAATCATAATTCCCAACTAAACAAAATTATTAAAATTCAATTCTACTTATTATACTTCTTCCCAAGGTAATTTCATCGGTATATTCTAAATCACCCCCTATTGGAATACCTCTCGCTATTGTACTAATTTTCAGTTTAAATTCATGCAGTTTTTTTCTTACATAAAAAGCCGTAGTATCTCCTTCCATGGTTGGGCTAAGAGCCAATATTATTTCTTTAATGCTTGAATTACCGGTTATTCTATTCACTAAAGAATCGATATGTAAGTCGTTTGGTCCTATTCCTTGAATAGGAGAAATTATTCCTCCTAACACATGATATTTTCCATTGAATTGGCCCGTATTTTCAATTGCTAAAACATCTCTGGTATCTTGAACAATTGCCAATATAGATTCATCACGCCTGTGAGAGGCACAAATTTGACAAACTGGTCCATCCGATATATTATGACAAATAGTACAAAACGTGGTTTCATCTACTAATCTAATTAAAGAACTGCACAATTTTTTAGTAAAATCTTGATCTGATTTTAATAGATGCAGTGCTAGTCTCAAGGCTGATTTTTTACCAATTCCTGGAAGTTTGGAAATTTCGGAAACAGCGTTTTCAACTAATATTGAGGGATAATTCAAGTTCTTTTTATTTATCTAAGTTTTATTTCAGCGCTTATGCCACGTTCACAAATTGCATTTCTAATAGGAGTTAAATCGTCCAAATCTCCATTTTTTACAGCACATTTTCCTTTAAAATGAATAATCAACGTACACTGTTCGGCTTGCTCTTTGCTATGTTCACACAATTCTATGAGAGTCTCAATCACGTGATCAAATGAATTAACATCATCATTGAAAATCACAATTGTATATAGTTTTATATCATCAACGGCAAGGTCAATTTCTTCTAAAACTTCAACTTCTGTTTCTGGTACGTATTTCATAAATGTTAACTCAATTCCTAATGTTTCACAAATTTATTAAGGAAATTTTAAACTCAATTATTTTTTTTCAATTTTAAGCAAATGGCACTTCTAAGCTAAACATTAAAATTCTCAAATTGATTTAAAATATCTAAATTTTTACCTCATATTTGTTCAATATTTCAAAACTACCCTATTTATGACTCCATTATTGGCATTAAGTATTTTGTTAGTTTATTTTACAATTCTGATTTTAATTTCCTTTAAAACATCGAAAGGGGCAGATTCTAACTCCTTTTTCACTGCCAACAAATCTGTTCCATGGTGGTTGGTTGCATTCGGAATGATAGGTACAAGCATCTCTGGTGTTACATTTGTTTCTGTTCCTGGAGCTGTTGGAGCTAAGTTTTTTTCTTATTTTCAAATGGTTTTAGGTTTTACTGCTGGTTATGTTTTTATTGGCACTGTTTTGATGCCTTTATATTACAAATTAAACCTGATTTCGATATACGGTTATCTTAAAACTAGGTTTGGCTTTTGGTCTTATAAAACGGGGTCCGCTTTTTTTCTTCTTTCAAGAACCTTAGGTTCATCCGTACGGCTTTTTATAGCTGCTAAAGTTTTACAAATAGCTATTTATGATCCTCTAGGAGTTCCCTTTGAAATATCTGTAGTTTTAACAATTGCACTTATTTGGATTTACACGTATAAAGGAGGTGTAAAAACCATTGTTGTTACAGATACTTTACAGACGTTCTTTCTAATTACGGCAGTTGCTATGACTATATACCTTATTAGCAAACAATTAAACCTTGGTTTTAGCGAAATGATAACACAAGTATATGCTAATAAACTATCAGATACTTTCTTTTTTAGTGGTGGCTGGGGCGATGCTAAAAACTTTTTTAAATTGTTTATCAGTGGAGCTTTTATTGCTATTGTAATGACCGGCCTTGATCAAGATTTGATGCAGAAAAACCTAACTTGTAGAAATATAAAAGAAGCTCAAAAAAATATGTTTTGGTTTACCATTACACTAGTGATTGTGAACTTGATGTTTTTAGGTTTGGGTGCTTTACTTTATATGTACGCTGCCCAAAAAGGAATACCAACTCCAACAAATACCGACGATTTGTATCCAATGATGGCCTTGAAGATTTTTAGTGATCCCAGCTTTGGTTTTGCGGGAATTTTGGTTGGTGTAACCTTTTTAATTGGAATAACAGCCGCTACCTATGCAAGCTCAGACTCAGCTCTTACAGCTCTTACTACGGCCTTCTCCATTGACTTTATGGATGTTGAAAATAAAATTGAAGCCGATAAAATAAAAATAAAAAACAGAGTACACATCGCATTTTCAGTAATTTTTGTGATTGTGATTCTGATTTTCAATGTCTTAAACAATTCTGATGTAATTTCAGCAATTTACAAAATTGCTAGCTACACCTATGGTCCGTTATTAGGTCTTTTTGCTTATGGCATATATAGTAAAAAACAAGTGATAGACAAATTTGTACCTTTCATTTGTATCTCTTCACCAATTTTAACCTATTTTTCTGTCATCCTAATTGAAAAATATTCAGGTTATATTTTTGGTTTTGAAAATTTGCTTTTGAATGGTTTGATTACGATTATTGGATTGAGGATATTTAGTAAAAAGTAAGCAAATCGAGTTTAGTTGAAGTGAGAAACCTGAAAAATTGAAGGGATTGTATTTGTTTAAACAAAATTTGGGAGAATACCACACAAAAGAAATTTCGCTATAGCACAAAAAATTGAACATTTTGCTGGGAATTCACAATGAAAACTTCGCTTTGAAATTGCCGAGTAAGTGTATGAGAGCAAAATATCAGTAGCGAGAGATTTTGAAAACTCATTAATCATAATGAAATCTGCATTTTAGAATATGAATTTCATTATTTTCATACCTATAAATTAAGCGATGCTCATCATCAATTCTTCTTGACCAAAACCCAGCATATTTGTGTTTCAATGGCTCAGGTTTCCCAATTCCATCAAATGGATTTCTTGCAATATCTTTTAAGAGGTCATTAATTCTTTTTAGCTTCTTTTTATCTATATTTTGCCAATAAATATAGTCTTCCCAAGATTCATCTACAAAAACATATTTCATATGCTATTGCTCGATTAAGTCTTTAGTAAATGATTTACCGTTTTTGAATTTTTCGACGGCAGAATCTAATCTACTTTCATTTTTTCGAGAAGATAATTCGTGATGAGTAGCCATCAGCGAATTGTATTCTTCTAAAGACATAACAACAATCCCTTCATCTTTACCACGATTAATGATTAATGTTTCAAAATTTTGGACTACTTTATCAAAATAGGATTTAATATCTTTTCTAAAGTCGGAAATATTTGTAGTTATCATGTTTTGTACTATTAATTGTACAAAATTAAGTACAAATTTTATAAAACGCAAGCCATGTAAAAAAAAATAAGCTTTTTTGAAGAAAAACAATCCAACAACCGCATTTTGATGATTATTTAGCGATTTTAGTATTAAATTTTTAGTTATCAGACCTTTAAATAATTATACTTGTTGAAGATAAACCAAATTGAAAACCAACGCTAATAAAAAGTGGCCCAAAATGCTGCGTTCTAAGTATTGTTAAGCTAAAAACCAGCTTTGCCTAAATAACGCTCACCAAATCTGAATACCATGTTCTGAAAAAGAACAGCACGAGTGTTCCCGTGGGCGGGCGTTCCCGATGAAAAGCAAAAGAATTTATTATTCGGATTGGAAATCCTTTTTATCTAGCTTCGAGATTGTCCTGCGGAACATCAGGAAGAGCGGATACTTCAACAAATTTTAGAATTTTTTAAAATATAGTTATTGCTGGACAGTGCAGGATGGTGCGAAAATAAAATATTTCAATATTTGCTAAAATATAGAAAAAATATAATTAAAATTGCATCGCTTGTTATATCCTTTAGTAAATGACGACGGAGGTTTATTTATGGAGAGTATAAATTACTTATTATAGATGCCAATATTGTTTAATATAAAACAAACATTAGAGTAGTCATCGTACTTCTCTAAACATTGAAAAACAAACCTTTAATGGCTCTGAAATGTCAGTATTTTCAATGGTAGTTTTTTCAATCTTTGGGTTAAAAAATGTTAAACTAGGTTATTTAATGGATGATACAACTTTAAAGAATAAATCATTAATAAATTTTTTTATTGATTCGTTCCTAAAGATTGTCTCCAAACAAGTTTTACTAGACAATAAATATATGATTTCTGTTCTTTTATTAATTGTTCATGAATCGGTTGCTCAAAATAAGTTTCATCTTTCATATTGAGCATGGTTTGTTAAAGGAGTTTGAAAAGAGTTGGACTATTTATAATTCATTAATAATTATAATTTTAATATCATAAAATAAATTAAAGTGTAAGGCTATCTTTGTTTTTTGTAACCTATGATTAACTTTAATAAAAATAAAATATAGAAAATAATGAGTCAAATATTAGTTTTGGAGTTTCAGACTCACTCTATTCATCTTTATACTAAATCAATTATTTTGGCTTTTAGCCAATTGCAGTTTAATTTTTTTCATTTAACCCTGTACTGTCTATTGTATGAACCTTTACTTTAACACTCATCTGCTCAGTCTAAAGGAATTGCGAGCATTGGGGGTTCTTCTGTTTTTTAGCTTTTCTGCCGGGGGTATTGCCTACGGAAACAGAATAGATAAAGCTCTGATGGATTCCTTTGCCCCTTCTCCTGCTGACCTGCCGTCTCACTCTCTTGCTGACCGAATTGTGACAGGTACAATAACTGACGAAAAAGGCGAGGTCTTGCCTGGCGTTTCTGTGATTATGAAAGGACTGCAGCGTGGGACCACCACTAACAATGAGGGGCAATACCGACTAAGTGTACCGGATGATATCAATGAGCTTATTTTTAGCTATGTGGGTTACCTCTCTAAAGAAGTGACTATTGGCAACAAAACAGCTTTAAACGTGGTGTTGCAAACTGACGAAAAATCGCTCGAAGAAGTAGTGGTAGTAGGTTATGGTACGCAAACGAAACGAGAACAAACAGCCGCTATTAGCACTATTGGGGGAGATGAAATTTTAAGATCCCCTGTTACCGATGCTACCAACGCGCTTATTGGTCGAGTATCCGGTGTGTTTGCTCAGCAAATTAGTGGTCGTCCAGGGTTAAGTGCTGCCAACATAAGCATTCGTGGGCGGGCTTCTACCAATTCTGCAGCCTTAATTATTGTGGATGGAGTTGAACGTCAGACTTTTGGCGATATTGACCCGAATGAGATTGAGTCGATTTCAGTACTGAAAGATGCCTCATCAACAGCTTTGTTTGGGATCAAAGGGGCCAACGGAGTTGTTATTGTAACTACTAAATCGGGTAAAAGTGGCAAGTCGAGGGTATCGTATTCGGGTAACGTGGGTCGAGTGAATTATACCCAAGTTCCTGAATTTCTGGATGCCTATCCTAGTGCTATGCTCCACAATGAAGGCGAAGAAAACCTGATTAAATATGGCCTAGTTCCAGCCAGTTTTCAGAAAGTATTTACACAGCAGGATCTACAGACCTACAAAGATGGCACTGGCGACCGGCTGCTCTATCCCAACACCAACTGGTTCAAGGCTGTAACCCTACCCAACTGGTATAGAACGCAGCACAACCTGAACTTTACGGGCGGTTCAAAAGCCATCAAGTATTTTGTATCAATGGGATATTTGTTTGAGGATGGAGGTTTTAAGAATTTCAACACCCCGTCGGGCTACAAAACCAATCCGTCGTACACTCGCTACAACTTTCGCTCCAATCTCGATTTCAACTTAACCCCTAGAACCACGCTCAGTTTGCGGCTGGGTGGGCGTTTAGAGGGTCGTTACTCTTTTCAGGCTGGGGCTAATCAGGGTGATTTTCGGCAGCGGTTCGAGAGTGGACCAGAATATTTGCTAACTAGAATGTATGCTATTCCAGCTTGGATTATTCCGTTTTATCCTGAATATACAAATCCAAAAACCCTTGAAGATCAGTTATTAGATAACACCTTGAACCAGATTGAGGACTTTGGGCGGGCGGGTGTCAACACGTTTAATCCCTATGCCGTTATGAAACGAAACGGCTATATCGATTACCGTAACAACGCTATCGAGAGCGTGTTTGTGCTAGATCAGAAACTAGACCAAATCACCAAAGGGCTGAGTTTTAAAGCCACATTTGGATACGATGCCTACATTGCTGGGGTGCGAGGTCAAGGTGGATCATATGCAGCATACAATGTGAACCGGACTACCAAAACCCTTGAATTGGCTCGTGGCTCGTTTGAAGACCCCCTCGGTGGGGTTACAGCTCAGAACTACGGCTATGTAAAAACCAACATACAACTAGCCCTGAACTACACTCGCTCGTTTGGCAAACACAACGTATCGAGTGTGGCCGTAGCACAGCGGGAGTTGCGTGGTGCCGATGGGGCAGCCGCTCCATTTGCAAACGAAGGTGTCGTATTGCGAGCTACTTATAACCATAACAGCCGCTATTTTATTGAACTCAACGGGGCCTATAATGGCTCCGAAAAC
>JANNWE010000623.1:0-5782 GCA_031414675.1 Cytophagaceae bacterium | reverse complement strand
GTTTTTATGCTACTCCAGCAGTAATAATAAATTTAAAAGTGAATTATCCAAATACAAGCAAGGAAAAGGCTCTGTTCAATTTCCATTGAATGAAGAAATTCCTTTGGATTTAATATTTCAAATAATAAAATTCAAAGTAGAAGATAACACTCAAAAATAAAATAAAATTATAACAAGGCTGTAACAGTTGCATTGTATTTTTAGATTAATTTGTTAATTTTAAAATTAAAACTTAAAAAAATGAATAGGAACGAATTCTTAAAAACTTCAATTTTAGCAACTTCTGCATTAATAACTAGGCCACTTATTACGTATGCAGTGCAAACTAAATATAGAATAGCATTAATTGGCTCTGGCTGGTGGGGAACTAATATTTTACGAGAAGCCATAAAATCTGGTGAATGCCAAGTAGTTGCTTTATGCGATGTAGACGATAGGCAATTAAAAAAATGTCTAGAAGAAGTAAAAAAGCTTTGTTCTGATTCACCTAAAACATATAAAAACTATCAAGAGCTTTTGCTTAAAGAAAAGCCTGAAATTGTAATAAATGCTACTCCTGACCATTGGCACGCCCTTATTGCAATTGACGCCATGAAGTCTGGTGCACATGTTTATTTAGAAAAACCAATTAGCCATACCTTAAACGAGGGAAAAGCAATTTTGAAAACTGCAAGAGATACCCAAAAAATTTGTATTACAGGTTTTCATAGAAGGTATTCTCCACATAATGTAAGTGGACAAGCATTTTTAAAATCAGGTAAAGTAGGTAAAATAAAAGAAGTAAGGTCATTTGTTACCTATAACTTTGGCCAAGGAAAAATAACACCAGATGAACCTATACCTGCTGAGCTGGATTGGGATGCTTGGTGTGGCCCTGCTCCTTTGGTAACTTATAATTCCAGCATTCATCCTCGCAGCTGGAGACAACGCCTAGAATTTGCCAATGGACAACTTGGGGACTGGGGACCACATTGGTTTGATCAGATTTTATGGTGGACGGATGAGATTGCTCCAAAAAAAATATTTTCAATAGCTTCTGATAAAATAAATACAAACAACAACAACTCGCCTGAGAGCCAAATTGTGGTGTACGATTTTGAAGATTTTACGTGTACATGGGAACATAGTCAACTTAATGGTCGTCCAACTCAAAAATCTGAAAATGTAGGCGTATATTTTCATGGTACGGAAGGCACTTTCCATATGGGATGGCAAAACGGCTGGACGTTTTATCCAAGTAACAAAAACAAAGAAATTATCCATGAGGATCCAAAATTAAATTTGCCAGATCAACAAAATATTGATTTGGTTTGGGCAGATTTTTTAAATTCTATAAAAACAAAAAAATTGCCTTTTGCTGACATTCAAAAGGGCCATAGAGCCACAAATATGTGCCTATTAGGAATGGCATCCATGCGTGCAGGTAAAAGTTTAGATTGGGATGGCCAAAAAGAAATAATTACAAATGATAAAGAGGCAAATAAATTATTAGAAAGAAAATATAGGACAGGTTACACCTACCCAAGTGTTTAATATTAAGGAGTTTATACGTCTTTTTCCATAACCTCTGTATTCTTTAAAAAAAGGTCTATCATTTTTTCTATAATGCCTTCAGGACTTTGATCTGAAATTAGAATTTTGGCAATTTTAAGAATACAAACATTATAATGACCAGGATTTTCTAAGGCGTCAGGCACATCATATATTCTTGTACAAAGTAATAATTGGTATTCGCCTTTAAAAATATCGTAACAAACTACACCCAATTGGGTTTTTAAAGTCGTAAATAGATGTAAAAAAAATGGCGTTTCGAGTAATTTCTGTCCATTAAAAGTTCTAATCATATTTAGGTCAAAATAATCATAAATCAAATGCTTGAAAGGTATATTATAGGCTATCATTAATGCAATTAAATGTTCTATTTTCTTTGATAAGATAGAAAGCGGGCTATTAGAACCATCAAACTGAGAAAATGGAATCCACCTATTCTCTATTATAGAAAAATAATTTGTACTCTCTTTGGCTAATTCTAATTTATAATCAAATTTAGGATAGTTTGGAGCAAAATAACCCGGATAAAAATAATTGATTCCCAATCGCTGAAGAAACAAAATTTTTTGAAGCATTATAAATTTACCCAAACTGTTTTTTTTATACTTTTGATCAAAAAAACAAACAATTCCTTGAGCACTTTCTTTTCCCAAATCAAATACTCCACATGCAATTAAAATCTCATTATCAAATACTTCTATACAATATGTATTAAAAATTGAGATTTGATTTTCAATAAGTAAAAGAGCAAATAAAGAATTAGAAGTCTCGAAATTTAAACCGGAACGATATTTTGTGAATAACTCTTCTTTTTCTTCATTTAAAACAAAAGGCTTAATTTCTACTTTTAAATGTTTATTCTTTTTCAATAAAGAATTTTGTGTTTTGGAAGGAATAAAAAAATTTAAAACTATTTGTAGCCAAAAGGCACTGTATAAATTTCCATTAAAACTCAAAAAATTAGTAGTAAACATACTCTGTCCTATTCTGAACCAAGCCTTTTCTAAATAATCGTCTAATTTCTCTGAACTTAAGTCAATTGGAAAAACTACATCTGCAAACATTAATTACCAAAATATTATGAAAATTCAATCACAAATAAAATCATCAAAAACAAAAATAAATAAAAGTGGGTTTTTTCAATTCTAAATCGAAAAAGTTTTTTATAAAAAAAAACGATTCTCAAATTGAAAATCGTTTCCTATGGATAAAATTTTAAATTATCCAGCAAACATTCTAAATAATAAAAATAATATGGCAGAAAGAGTCATGGAAACTGGTAATGTTAAAATCCAAGCAATTGCTATATTTTTAATAGTTCCAGCCTGAAGATTTTTTATTCCTTTGGAGGCAACCATAGACCCAGCTATTCCTGATGAGAGCGTATGAGTAGTACTTACTGGAAGTTTAAAACCTGAAGCTAAACCAATTGTGATTGCTGCTACTATCTCGGCGGAAGCTCCTTGAGCATATGTTAAATGTGACTTTCCTATTTTTTCTCCTACGGTTACCACAATTCTTTTCCAACCTATCATAGTTCCCAATCCAAGCGAAAGAGAAATCATTAAAATAACCCAAAATGGTGCAAAATCTGTTGCTTTACGAATCCCTTTTTCTTCTTTTGTCGCTAAAATAGTAAGCAAGGCTCTGTCTTCTTTATTTAAAGAAACACTTTCATCATTTAATAATTTTTTTGTGTTGCTTGAAATCTGCAAAATTGCACTTCTTAATGGTAATTTAGAACTAGTATCTATACCTTTTCCACTCACATAAGGCTTTAAAAAAATAATATTTGATTGTATTTCATTGATGTGTTTTAACTCTGAAACTCCCAAACCAACCGTATCGATTCTGTTCACGATTTGTTCGATTTTTTGAAGTTGGGGTTTTATTTCGGTTAATTTCTTGGCAGAAGTTATTGCGAAAAACGAAGGTAAAACTCCAATTAATATTAACATCATTAATCCAATTCCCTTTTGTCCATCATTCCTACCATGAAAAAAACTAACCAATGTGCATGTTGAAATTAATACACCTCTTATCCATTTTGGAGGTGCTTGATTTTTCTTTGGCTCAGAAAATATTTGATCCCTTACTTCTTTGCTAGTAGTTCTTCTTAGAATAAACATTAAAACAACTGCTAAAGTAAATCCTACTAAAGGTGCTATTAAGAGGCCTGTAAATATTTCCTTAACTTTATCCCAATTAATAGCCGTTGCTCCTGTGGTATTTTCAGGCAATAACGCATAGCCAAGGCCCACTCCCATAATGGCACCAATTAAAGTATGAGAACTAGAAGACGGCAAGCCAAAATACCAAGTTCCAAAATTCCAAATAATAGCACTGCATAACATTGCCATTACCATTGCAATAGAATGATATACATTTTGGTCTATTAAAAGTTCTACCGGTAGTAGGTTGACAATACTCATTCCCACTCCCACACCTCCAGTAATTACCCCTAGAAAATTAAATGCTCCAGACCAAATTACAGCTTGAGTGGGTTTTAAAGAATTGGTGTAAATAACTGTTGCAACCGCATTGGCAGTATCATGAAATCCATTAATAAACTCAAAAAAACAAGCTGCTAAAATAGCTATTGCAAGTAATAGGAAAACATCAGTTTCTAATCCAAACATAAGTAGTTTATTTATTTAGTATTTATTGGTCATATTGGAGTGGCAAAATTCATAAAAAAAATTGACATAACATCAATTATAAAGTTTTCAAATATTATCAAATTGTTAAGTTTCTTTAATAGCTAATTGACCGCAAGCCGCGTCTATATCTTTTCCTCTACTTCGTCTTACATTTACAATTACTCTATTTTTCTCTAAATATGCTGCAAATTTTTCTATAGCTAAAGGGTCAGCATTCACATAATTGGCTTCAGAAATCGGGTTATATTCAATAATATTCACTTTAGAGGGTACTTTTCTGCAAAATTTAAGCAAATCGTGGGCATCTTCTAGTGTATCGTTAAACCCGTGAAAGACAATATATTCCAAGGTAATTTTGTTTTCCGTTTTTTCGTAAAAATAATTCAAAGCCTCTGCCAAATTCTCCAATGTATTAGATTCATTTATTGGCATTATTTGGTTTCTTTTTACATCGTTAGCAGCATGAAGTGACAAAGCCAAATTAAACTTTACATTATCATCACCTAGCTTTCTTATCATTTTAGCTATTCCAGCAGTTGAAACTGTTATTCTTTTTGGAGACCAATTTAAACCATCTTCCGCCGTAATTCTATTTACGGATTCTATCATAGCCGCATAATTTAATAAGGGCTCGCCCATGCCCATATACACAATATTGGTAAGCGGGGCTTGATAGTTTTCCTCAGCTTGTTGTTTAATTAAAACTACCTGATCATAAATCTCGGATGCATCTAAATTTCTTTCCCTATTCATATAGCCTGTAGCACAAAACTTACAAGTCAGAGAACATCCAACTTGGGATGAAATGCATGCAGTCATTCTTGAATCAGTTGGAATAAGCACTCCTTCTACCAAATGCCCATCATGAAGTCTAAAACCAGATTTTATAGTTCTGTCGGATGAAACTTGAACTTTGTCAATTTTTACAGGAAGTACTTCAAAGGATTCTTTTAATGTTTGCCTTAATTTTAAAGAAAGATTACTCATAGCATCAATATCTGTTACAGATTTTTGCCAAAGCCACTCCCATATTTGTTTTGCTCTAAAACTGGGCTCTTGGTTTTCTTTTAACCAAACTTTGATTTGATCTAAATTTTGCCTTCTCAAATCCAATTTCTTCATTAAATAGTGTTTTTTTTACAAAATTCGTCATTTTAATTGGCTTAAAACTAAAACAATACATTAAAGTAATGACATTTTGAAAACTATTTTAAATAAAACTATGTTTTTTCAATATTAATTGGTACATTTTGAATAAAAAAAAATAAATGAAAATCAAAATTTTCATTTTTTCTATTGTTTGTTTCTTTTTTCTTAAGAGAGAAAGCTATTTGTTTGCCCAAAAACCAAAAGTTCCGGAAAGGTTTGGATTTAATTTAAAAGGGAAAAATCAAAAGATTACAAAAATTCCTTTCATTATTAATTCTAATTTAATTGTTGTTAAGTTAAGAATTAACAACTCTGATACCTTAAATTTTATTTTAGACACAGGGGTAAGTTCCATCATAATAATTGATCCTGTATTAGGAGACAAGTTAAACCTAAAATATGCTCGTCAAGTAAAAATTAAT
>JANNWE010000622.1:0-4789 GCA_031414675.1 Cytophagaceae bacterium | reverse complement strand
TGGCACGTTTCAAACACTTTTTGATTTTGAACCACCTATCATAACCCCAAAAGCAATTACTAAAGACTATCTTAGTTTTAGAATAAAAGATGAGCTTTCGGGAATAAAAAGCATTAATTGTAAAGTTAATCAGGAATGGGTCTTAATGAATTTTGAATACAAATCTGGTTTTATTTGGTCAGAAAAATTAGATAATACTAAACCTTTTGAAGGAAATCTTGTTTTAGAAATAACGGACAATTGCGAAAATATTAAAAGATTTGAAACCCTAATACCCCCATCAATATGAAATTAGAAGTTGGACAAACAGCACCTTTTTTTGAAGCTGTAAATCAGAAAGGAGAAACAATAAAGTTAAGTGATTTAAAGGGGAATAAAGTAGTAATATATTTCTATCCTAAAGACAATACACCGGGTTGTACCGCACAAGCCTGTAGTTTAAGAGACAATTATGAAGCATTGTTATCGAAAGGTTTTAAGGTTTTCGGAGTAAGTACGGACGACGCAAAATCGCATAAAAAATTTATTGAAAAATTTTCTTTACCTTTTGATTTATTAGTTGATACTGATCATAATCTTGTAGAGTCTTTTGGTGTTTGGGTAGAAAAAAGTATGTATGGTAAAAAATACATGGGCACCGCACGTACCACTTTTATAATTGATGAAAATGGTCTTATTTCTGAAATTATTGAAAAAGTAGATACCAAAGAGCACGCAAGCCAACTGTTATAAATACCTGTATATCTAAAATAAAAAGGTCTCAAAACTTAGTTTTGGGACCTTTTTATTTTAAAGCAACCTTTATTTATATATTAATGCAACCATAAAATAAACTAAAAATATAACTTTTGAATTGCCTCATTCTTTTCAAATATCTCCATTTTTTTTGCATGAACTAAATTTTTGTAGGCTAAACATTTTTATTTTAATAAATTTGTACAAAATTCTAATCAAAATTTATTTTTAATGCAAATCAAAGAACTTCAGGATATTGCCTCTCAAGTAAGAAGAGACATAGTTCGAATGGTACATGGGTGTAAATCTGGGCATCCGGGTGGTTCGCTAGGTTGTGCTGATGTGGTAACTGCCCTATATTTTCACCAGATGAAAATCAATAACCGAAAAGGCAAAGGTGGTTTTATTTCTTTTAAAATGGATGGCATAGGTGAAGACCTTTTCTTTCTTTCCAATGGACATATTTCTCCTTTATTTTATTCTGTTTTGGCAAGAAAAGGGTATTTTGATGTAAAAGAATTGGTAACATTTAGAAAATTAAATTCCAGACTACAGGGTCACCCAACTACCCATGAAGGTTTGCCAGGTATTAGAGTTGCCTCAGGATCGCTTGGACAAGGTATGTCGGTAGGAATAGGTGCAGCATTGGCAAAAAAACTTAATGGGGATAAAAGCATAACTTATGTCTTGATGGGAGATGGCGAGCAACAAGAGGGTCAAGTTTGGGAAGCTGCTCAATTCGCTCCGCACTATAAATTAGATAATTTGGTTGGAATTATTGATGTGAATGGACAACAAATTGATGGTTCTACTGAGCAAGTTATGTCAAACCGCGATTTAAAAGCCAAATATAAAGCTTTCGGATGGAGTGTTATTGACATTAAAGAAGGAAATAATATGGAAGCAGTAGTGGCAGGTTTAAGAAAAGCCAAAAGGTTAACAGGAAAAGGAATACCAGTAATGATAATGCTCTATACGGAAATGGGTGCAGGAGTAGATTTTATGATGGGTAGTCATAAATGGCATGGAATTGCACCTAATGATGAGCAATTGGCCTCTGCTTTAGGGCAACTTAAATCATCATTAACTGATTATTAATCTCGAATTTAATAAAATGAAAAAATATACTTTTACAGAATCAAAAGACACGAGGTCTGGCTTTGGAGATGCCATGACAGAATTAGGGGAAAGCCATCCGAATGTGGTAGCATTATGTGCAGACCTAGTTGGATCTCTTAAAATTGCTCCTTTTATTAAAAATCATCCAGATCGTTTTATTCAAACTGGAATTGCTGAAGCTAATATGATGGGCATAGCTGCTGGTTTAACTATTGGTGGTAAAATACCTTTTGCAAGTACATTTGCAAATTTTGGTTCTGGCAGGGTGTATGACCAAATCCGTCAGTCAATAGCATATTCAGATAAAAATGTAAAGATTGCGGTTTCGCATGCTGGTTTAACTTTGGGAGAAGACGGTGCAACGCACCAAATTCTAGAAGATTTAGCAATGATGAGAGCAATGCCCAACATGACAGTCATTAATCCTTGTGATTACAATCAAACAAAAGCCGCAACTAAAGCAATAGCGGATTTTCATGGTCCTGTCTATTTACGTTTTGGACGTCCAGTAGTGCCAGTTTTTACAGATGCAAATCAAAAATTTGAAATAGGAAAGGCATGGCTTGTTAACGAAGGTAAAGATGTAAGTATTTTTGCCACTGGACATTTGGTTTGGGAGGCAATAAAAGCTGGAGAAATACTTGCAGAACAAGGTATTAATGCTGAAATAATTAATATTCATACTATTAAGCCTTTAGATACTTTGGCAATAATTAAGTCAGTGAAGAAAACAAAATGTGTGGTGTCTTGTGAGGAACATCAAGCCAACGGAGGTCTTGGAGATGCTATTGCTCAAACATTGGCAAAAAATTTCCTTGCTCCTCAAGAATATATTGCGGTTGATAATTCTTTTGGAGAATCAGGTACTCCTGAGCAACTAATGGTAAAATACGGTTTAAGTGCCAAAAATATAGTAGAAGCTGCATTGCGTGCAATAGCTAGAAAACATTAAACCTTTTAAATCTCGAAGAGTCAAAGTCTTCGAGATTTTTTTATGAAAGACGAAGAAATTATTCTGTTACTACAAAATCCTGATTCAGGGGATGAAGCCTTTAAAGCTATTTTAAAAAGCTATAAAGAAAAACTATACTATCATATCAGAAAAATAGTGATAGATCACGATGATGCAGATGATGTAACTCAAGAGACTTTTATTAAAATATGGAAAAATTTAGACAAATTTAGGGGAGACTCCAAACTCTATACTTGGCTTTATAGAATTGGTACAAATGAAGCTCTAACTTTTCTTCAAAAAAAGAAAAGAGATAGGTCAGTTTCCATTGATGACAATGAAATGCTTGTATCGCATTTAGAATCTTCTATATCTGATACTTATTTAGATGGAAACGAAATTGAAATAAAACTTCAAAAAGCTATTCTTCAGCTTACTGATAAACAAAGAGTGGTTTTTAATTTGAAATATTTTGAGGAATTGAAATATGAAGAAATTTCTGAAATTTTAGAGACAAGTGTTGGAGGTTTAAAAGCCACTTATCATTTTGCCGTAAAAAAAATAGAGAATTATTTGGCAAAAAATTAAACCTTCTTACATTTTAAGCATCAAAGGCTTAGCAGTTTGATTATATGAATATAGAAGAAACAAAAATAAAGCATCCATTTAAAGCACCAACTTCCTATTTTGAGAAATTGGAGGGTGAAATAATTTCCCAAAAAAATATTGCTAAGCTCTCAAAAAATAATCCATTCTCAGTCTCTGAAAAATATTTTAATCAATTAGAAAATCAAATTCTTTCTGAGATTAACCTTCAAAAAATAAAAAAACCTTCAAATTTAAAAGTACCAGTAAATTATTTTGAAAATTTAAAAGAACAAATTTTAACCGAAGTTAATTTACATAAATTCAAAAAAGTTGCACTTTTCAAAAAAGAAGACTCCTATTTTGAAGATTTGGAAAAGGACGTATTAAAAAATACAATAGGTGCAAAATCCACTAAAATTAGCGTATTTAAAAGATTTAAGGTGGTATATAGAAGTGCCGCGGCAATTTTGTTGTTTGGAGCTATAGGTTTAGTAATCTTTAATCAGAACAAACAAAAAGACCAATTTGCAGAAATTTCAAGTGCAGATATGTTGGCTTATTTATCTACCCAAACTTTATTAGAATCAGATATTACCCCTGTTTTAGATGAACAAACTATAAATGAATTAAATGTAATTCCTTTTAATAATGAAATATCGGAAAAAGATTTGCTTTTGTATACTAAAGAAAACGACATTTGAAATGAAATACATTTTTATTGTATATATGGTATTTGTTTGTGCTTTTACAGTAAAAGGCCAAAGAATAGAGAATCGCCAAGGAGGTGAAAGGATAAGGGCAATGAAAGTGGGAATGATTACCCAGGAATTGAAATTGAATGAAAATCAAGCTGAAAAATTTTGGCCAATTTACAATTCTTTTACTGAAGAGAAATTGCAAATTCATAAATCAATTCGGATGCTATCTAATAGAAACAACAATAAAACAGCTTCAAATGATCAATTGCTGCAAAAGCAAGAAGAAATATTAGATTTAAAACAAGAGGAATTAAATCTTGAAAAAAGATATAGGGATAATTTCCTTAAAGTTATTTCCGCACAACAATATACCAAACTTCTGGAAACCGAACGTAAGTTTAATCAGATGCTGTTAGAAAAATTGAAAGAGCGACGAGAGAAAGATTGAAAATCCCGCTGGTTTAATCTGAATATTTAGAATTTAACTGCTTAAAATTTGCTTTTAAAATTAAAACCCTAATTTTGATTTAAAAATAATGAAATTTTGGGCGTTTTAGAATTTAATTTCGATTTATTAAAAGAGGCTGCTCAGATAGCTGAAAATACAGATATAACAGACCCTGTTAAATTTTCTTTAAAAAATCCCTTGAAATTATCTTCGGACTTACTTCGACTGGTGGTTTTACATGCTCATTTC
>JANNWE010000621.1:0-15203 GCA_031414675.1 Cytophagaceae bacterium | reverse complement strand
TCTACTTGTTTATCAAACGTATTATATACAGAATCACCGCGAATAATGTTGTGAAAAGCAAAAAACTCGTTTTTGACTTTTTGAGCAATACTAATTTTGATAAACAAAGTTAGTAGTAGGAAAACAATTAGTTTTTTCATTTGATGTTGGTTAAAGCATCCATTCTTTTCGAGCCAAAGGTGCTGCTAATAAAGCATTTGCGGCATTATTTCCTTCAAATAGTTCTTTGTCAGGATTCCAATTTAATTTTTCTTGAGTTTGACACGCAATCAAGCCTATTTGAGCAATGGAAACAGTTCTATGTCCCACTTCAATGGGTTCAAGTGTAGCTTTATTTTCTCTTATTCCTTTAATAAAATCATTTTTATCCATAAGGATATTTGAAAAATCTATTTGACCTTTTTCAGGTTTTATTTTCAGAAGTGCGGGGTCACTTGCTGATAATACTCCTGGATAATTATCGACTTTTATCCAAGCTTTACTTCCATAATAGGTAATGGATGGCTTACTACTTGGAGTTTGCTCGCAGGTCATTTCTACTCCGTTGGCATATTTATATTTTACTTTAAAATTTATCATAGTATTCCATAGGCTTTTTGGAAATTCTCCAAAGCCTTCCACCTCAATCGGCCCGGAGTATTCAGTATCGTTGGCCCATTGGCACAAGTCAAAATAGTGAGCACCCCAGTTCGAAATCATGCCCTGCGAATAAGTATCTATACGAATCCAGTTGGGACGTTTGTTGGTTTGTTTGAGGTCGTGCACCCGCATTTGAGTATAAGGCACTTCAGGTGCTGGCCCAAGCCACATATCATAATTTAATTCGGTGGGTACTGGCATATCAGGTTGAGCAGGTACGGGATTAGGGTCAGATGGGAAGGTGATTTCTATTCGTTCTAGTTTACCCAAATGTCCATTTTTTATCAATTCAATTGGGAAATTTTGAAGACGGACAGATCTAAATTCACTGTCAACTCTATTAATAATACCCGCTTTTTTAACGGCTTCTGCCAGCATCCTACCTTGATATACACTTAAACTAAGGGGTTTCTCGATAGAAAAAGGCTTTTTTGCTTTAGCCGCTAAAATTCCCATTGCCACATGCCAATGGTCAGGAGTAGAGATCATCAATGCATCAATTTTTTTATCGTTGATTAGGTCTCTGAAATCACTTTTTGCTGCACATCCTTTATAATTAATTTCGTTTTTTTGTTTGGCATAATGGGCATTAACAAAATTTTGTGCATTGGCCATTCTCCAACTATCTACATCACAAACCGACACTATTTGAACGCCATCGACAGCCAGCATAGTGGGGATATTTGCTCCAAAACCTTGTCGGCCAGTTCCAATAAAACCCACAGTGGTGCGATTAGAAGGAGCGTTTTTGCCAAATACAGATGAGGGTACTAGGCTTGGAATGCCTATGCTCGCTAAAGTACCAAGGGTAGATTTTTCAATAAAAGTTCTACGATTCATAATTCTTTAATTTTAATGTTTTTAAATGCTACGTTATGACCATGGTCTTGCAATAAAATATGTCCTTCTTTAATGGTCGAGAAATTGGGGTAATCTTTGAATTTGCTATCTTTCACACCTTCGATGAATGAGCTTTCCGTGCGGTTTATTTCTAAAACTTTAACACCATCAAGCCAATGTTCAATATGATTATTGTTAACTACTATTTTAGACAAATGCCAAACATCCATAGAAGCATCTGGTTTTTGAGCCGCAAGCACATCGTATAAAGAAGCTGTTTTTATGTCTTGGGGTAAGTTTTTCCCATTGTAAATGTAATTTGCATCATCAATCAATTGATATTCGTATCCAACTTGGGAGCCGGAAGGCTTGGGTATTCTTTCTTCAATAAAATATTTAACACCAGAATTACCGCCTTTTCCCAATTTCCAATTAAAAATTAAGTCAAAATTTTTATACTTTTTTATAGTAACGATATCCCCAGCATCTGCTGATTCTGCTCCGGCTGAATGTTCGCCCCTAAGTTCTCCATCTTTAACCACCCAACCAAATTTCGGAAACTCAGCTCTGTAAGTTCCTCGCCAGCCTTGGGTGGTTTTTCCATCAAAAAGTAATACATATCCCGATTTTTTTTCGGCTTTTGATAATTTATTTTGAGCTATACAAGATATAGATAAGGTAAAAATAAAATAAAGCGGAATTAACTTTTGATTCATTTAAATTGTATTTTTTAATTTAAAAATAGCATATTTTAAGGTAAAATTATTACTGAAAATTCGCTAATTATTTAGATATTTTTGCATTTTTTTAAGAAAAAAATTACTGGTGTCCGATCAAATAAAGAAAATAAAACTTTTAGATGTTAAGTGTCTGATAATCAATAATCCCGTAAGGGAAAATACAAACGGATTAGCATTGGTAACAAAAAGTACCCCCTTCAAATCAAAAGCCCTGTAAGGTCTTAATATTTAGGTCCTGACTTTGTCCCCTTTAGTGGTGCGGTAAAGAACTTTAAAAAATACATTAAAATTCTTCTTAAGACATTAGATTTAATTTTAAACTAAAAAAATATTTCAAAATTTAAATCTCAAGCCATTAATCGTATAAAATACGTTTTTGACCTAAAGCTAGAATTAGTGCGGTAAAATTAGTTAAAAAAACTAAAAATTAACTGATTATCAATAAGTTATAACCGCACTAATTTTCATGGGTACAAGTCAGGAATAATCCCGTAGGGATTCAACATTGGTAATAAAAAGTACCCCCTTGAAATCAAAAGCCCTGTAAGGGCTTAATATTTAGGTGATTATACTAATAGATTTTATTTTGTCGGATGACAGTATAAAGTAATAATCCCTTTTAAGAACTATTTATCCATCTTAATTTGAAGATTCAATCAATAAACTACTTCCTCATACGCTTCAAATAAAACCTCCACCGGATGCTTGCTTGCTCTTTTTGTTCCATCTTTTATTTGATGTCTACAACTTGTGCCGGAGGCTACGATGATTTCAGAATGATCAGCATTTCTTACTGTTGGAAACAAAACCAATTCTCCAACTTTCATTGACACCTCATAATGTTCTTTCTCGTATCCAAAAGAACCTGCCATGCCGCAGCATCCCGAATTTATTATCCTTACCTCGTAGTTTTCGGGGAAAGCCAAGGCTTTTTTGGTTGGAGTAAGCGATGCCATGGCTTTTTGATGGCAATGTCCATGTAATCGAATGACTTGTTTTTGTTTCGAAAACTGCTCCTTTTTGATATTTTTGTTGTCAATCTCGTTGCAAAACCATTCTTCGAAAAGGAAACTATTAGCTGCGATATTTTTTGCATCTTCTTTTAATTCTTCCGGCACTAGCTCCAAATATTCATCTCTGAATGTCAGAATGGCGGAAGGCTCAATGCCAATAAGCGGGCTTTCTTTACCGACGAAATTCTTAAAATAGCTCACGTTTTTGATGGCAATTTTCTGTGCTTCTTTTAGTAATCCTTTCGATAAATAAGTACGTCCGCTTACCGAATTTTCTAGAATTTCGACAGTATAGCCCAATTTTTGAATCAATAGCATCATCTTTTTGCCAACCTCTGCATCGTTGTAATTGGTAAATTCATCACAAAAGACATAAACTTTCTTATTGGTTGGCGTTGGTTTGAAATCTTTTTTATACCAATTGTAGAGTGTTTTGGAAGAAAGTTTAGGCATCGTTCGCTCCGGATGAAAACCCACGCTACGATTCATTAATTTTCGTAAAAAGGAAGAATTAATTATAAAATTATAGGCCCAAGGTGCCACAGAGGCCAATTGCATAAGTTTTGAAAATTCTCCTATCAACTTTGATCGTAGTGGAGTGCCATGTTTATCGTAATAGCTTTGTAAAAACTCGCCTTTCATTTTTGCCACATCTACACTGGATGGACATTCTGATTTACAGGCTTTGCAGGAAAGGCACAAGTCCATGATCTCTTTTACTTCATGGTCTGAAACTTGGTTAATTGCTTCATTTGTAAGATATTGGCGTAATATATTTGCCCTTGCTCTGGTGGTATCTCTTTCGCTTCTGGTGGCCATAAAACTCGGGCACATCGTGCCACCTGTCACTTCAGTTTTACGGCAATCGCCCGAACCGCTGCATTTTTCTGTTAATCTCAAATAGCCACCTTGTAGACTAAAATCATAAATGGTAGTAGCTGGCTTTGGGGTATTTTCAAGCGTATATCGCAGAAACTTATCCATGGGTGGGGTATCTACTATTTTTCCTTTATTGAAAATGCCTTTGGGGTCAAAGATTGCTTTTGTCTCTTTAAAAAGGGCATAGTTTTTTTCGCCCATCATCATCGGAATAAACTCTCCTCGCAGTCGGCCGTCTCCATGTTCTCCCGAAAGCGATCCTCCAAATGATTTAACCAATGCGGCTGTTTCTGATAAAATACTTCGAAATTGTGTTACGCCTTCGGCTGTTTTCAGATTGATGATGGGCTCTACGTGCAGCTCTCCAGCCCCTGCGTGAGCATACATGGAGTAGTTAACGCCATGTTTTTTTAGAATATCCTCTAATTTCGAAATATAAAGCGGCAAATCTTTAGGATCAACGGCACAATCTTCTATTAAATTTACAGGTTTGGCATCGCCAGGGATGTTTCGGAGAAGTCCTAATCCACCTTTTCTTACTTCCCAAGCTTTTTTAGAATCTTCTCCTAAAAGAATGGGGTAGGCATACCCTAAGTTTTCTTTTTTCAAATCGGCTATCAGGGCCATACATTTATCTGTAACTTCTTTTTCTGTGGCAAAAAAGAACTCCACCATCAATATAGCTTTAGGTTCACCTTCAATAAAAAAGCGGTTTTTGGATTGCTCCGCATTAGTTTTCGTAAATTCTAAAATGAAATCATCTACCAGCTCTGAAGCCGCACATTGGTGGTGTAAAGCCACGAGATTGGCTTCCAAAGCTTCGTTGAGTGTAGTAGTGTGTATGGCCACCATACCCACCTGTGGGGGAGGCACGTCAATTAAACGGAGTTTCGCTTCGGTAATAAAACAGAGAGTACCTTCTGAACCAGCAATTAAAGCACACAAATTAAAGGGCGTTTCGGAAGGATGGGTGGCCATATCCACCAAAAAATCTAAGGCATATCCGGTATTTCTTCTTTTAATTTCTTTTTTAGGAAAACCGGCTCTAATGGCCTTCTGATTCTCCTGATTATGTAGTAGAACATCAATTTTTCTGTAAATTTCCCCTTCTGAATTATTTAAAAGTAGTTTTTGGTCATATTCATTTCTACTTAGATCTTTAAAGACAACTTCAGTACCATCCGAGAGTAATGCAGTTACTTCCAAAAGATTGTCGCGAGTGGTACCCCAAATGATGGAATGAAGTCCACACGAATTATTGCCAATCATGCCTCCAATCATGGCTCTGTTTGCTGTGGAAGTTTCTGGGCCAAAAAGCAGATTGTGTGGTTTTAAAAATGCATTTAAGTCATCTCTAATTACACCAGGCTGAACTTTTACCCATTTATTTTCTTTATCAAAGGCTAGAATTTTAGTAAAGTGTTTTGAAATATCCACTATTACACCATTGCTTACCACTTGGCCGGCCAAAGAAGTTCCCGCTGCCCTTGGCACTAAAGTCAATTTGTTCTCATTTGCAAATTGGATAGTTTGTGAAATATCCGCCACAGTTTTAGGAATTACTACGGCTAGGGGTAGTTCTTGATACTCAGATGCATCAGTGGCATACACCCGCTTTATGGAGGAATCAAGCGTGGACTTGTCAAAGTATATTTCGCCTGAAAGCTTATTTTTTAAAGGGGAGAACATTTTGTAGCAACAATTATAACCAAAATTTGAAAAGCAAAAATACGTAATATAGATATACCTTAAATTTTCTGTTTAATTATTTTCTGTTTAATTTTTCAATTCGAAACTTGGTTCATTGAATTTTTCGTGCTAAATTATCTATTCTATTAAAATCATTAGATTATATCTCTTTTTATATTCATTTTTTTTATTCATGGGGTTAGATAAATAGTATTGCATTTATTTAAAACCATATTTAAATCAAATATCTAAATGGCAAATTCGCACGAAGAAACAGCAATAAAAGCAACCTATTTTAGTATTATTGGAAACATTTGTCTGGCAATAATAAAAGGAATCGCTGGTTTTTTTGGTAATTCTTATGCTTTAATTGCTGATGCCATTGAATCCATAACAGACATTTTTGCATCCTGTTTAGTTTTGTTTGGTCAAAAATATGCCAATAGACCCGCAGACAAAAATCACCCCTATGGGCATGGTCGAGTGGAGCCCTTAATTACTTTTTTAGTAGTTGGTTTTTTGATTACTTCGGCTACAATAATAGCTTATGAAAGCATTAAAAATATTGGAAGACCCCATGACTTGCCCAAAACTTGGACTTTATTTGTTCTTTTTCCTTTAATTGTTTGGAAAGAACTATCATTCCGTTTGGTGATGAAAAAAGCAAAGGAGACCAATAGCTCTTCTTTAAAAGCCGATGCATGGCATCATAGAAGCGATGCTATTACTTCGGTTGCCGCATTTATTGGAATTTCTATTGCTTTATTTTTTGGAAAAGGCTATGAAACCGCAGACGATTGGGCAGCACTTTTTGCTTCCGGATTTATATTGTACAATAGCTATTTAATTTTTCGGCCCGCCCTTGGAGAAATAATGGACGAGCACCTCTACGATGATCTTGTGGAAGACATCAGAAAAGTAGCACTTACTGTGGATGGAATAGTAGATACAGAAAAATGTTTTATCAGAAAAGCTGGGATGAAATACCATATTGACCTCCATGCCATTGTTGATGCTGAAATTTCAGTAAAGCAAGGACACGAAATAGCTCATAATCTCAAAGACACTTTGCGAAACGAGATACCACAATTGGGGCATGTTTTAATTCACATTGAGCCTAATTAATTAAATTTTAGGCATTTGCCGTCGGGCTATAGAAATTAGTGTTTTTTTATAAATCATCAATAAAAAAGGCTTTTAGCATTTAAGATTTCTTGTTGGTCACAAAAAAACGCAATTGCAAAAATTGGATTTTTGTTTAAGTTTAGAAAAAAAGGTTTTTTAAAATTAAAATCAAAGTCATTTTTTTTCCTAAGTTAATAATCTATAATTTTGATGAAGTTTTCCTAGATTTAGTAACAATTTAAAGAAATCAATGTATTTTAAATTTGAAACCCAATGAGAGCTTTTGTATTTATTTACTTTATTCTAGGCTTTTATTACTCGAATGCGCAAAGTTGGTTTTCTACGGGTCAAAATGCGGATTTGATGGTTTCGGGTGTTGACTTTAATAATTCCGGAGGACCATTATCATTTAATCATCCGAATGGATTGGCAAGTAATGGCACAAATTTATTAATGTGCGATCGCTTTAATAACCGGGTATTGATTTGGAATACAGCCCCTAAAGTTTGGAATTCACCTCCTGACCTAGTTTTGGGCCAAGCCAACTTTATTTCAAATAACCCAGGAACTGGCAAAAATAATCTAAACTGGCCGGGTAATGTTTCTGTCTCAGCTTCTGGAAGAGTTGCGGTGACCGATACTGAAAACGACAGAATATTGGTTTGGAATACTTTCCCAAAAACTAATGGACAAGCCGCAGATATTTCTATCCATTTGCCTACAATATGCCCACCTAATGTGCCTCAAAAATGGGAGTGGCCATGGGGAGTTTGGACAGATGGTACACGATTAGCTGCTGTAGCAACACAGGGTTCTACCTTACTTTTTTGGAATTCAATACCAACTTCTGATAACAAAGTTCCAGATTATACCGTCTCTAATTCTAAATTTGGTACACCAAGAAATATTTCAAGCGATGGTTCTTCCTATTTTTTTGTTGGTGACCACAATGCTAAAGTGACGGGAAATCCAGGAACATTCTTTTGGAATAGTTATCCTTCAAGTGCTAATCAGGCCTATGATTTTTATAGAGAAGAATGGATAAAAGGTACTAAATTAAGTAATGGAAAATTTATTGCAGGTGGAATAAGCAGTTTTTATGTTTGGAATAGTTTGCCAGTCAACGCTACTCAAAATCCCAGCGAGAAGATTTCCCCAACATTTTATGATAATGGAGATGGAGTAGATGTGGTAGAAGCCAACGGAAGTATCTATGTATGTAATTACAATGGAAATAACGTCTTGGTTTATAACTCAAGTCCTACTTCTGCCCAACCAAATCCTGCTTTTGCTTTAGGAGTTAATAATTACAATACTAATTCTTTGGATTTGTTTGGTTACATTCAGAACCCTTCCTTCAGCACAGACGGAACAAGACTAATTGTTACTTCCGATTATTATAAAAAGATATATATCAATAACACTTTCCCTACAAAAAATGGGCAATTAGCCAATTCAATAATTTCTACTCAAAACTTTAACTTGGCGCCCTGGGACAACGCTTTTTATAACAATAAATTTGTTGCCGTTGGCAGAAATAGCGTATGTGTGTGGAACAATGCAAGTAATCTTTCTGTAAACCCATCATTAAATTTTAATAAATCAATTGGTTCTGCCACTTTTGAAGATTTAAAAGGGGTTGCATTAGACAATTCCTTTTTTTATTTGGCAGATAGGTCTGGTAAAGTTTATATTTGGAATGGAGTTCCTGTCAATAACGCTGTAAATCCTGTTTTTACGCTAAATTATGGTAATGTAGAACTAAATAGATTATCTTCTGATGGCACTTATTTTTGCGTAACACAACAATCGCCTGCAGCTATTTTTATTTATAAAGTGGCTGATTTAATCTTGGGGAATACTAATCCATGGAAAACAATAAATCAAGTAGGCTTATTGAATCTTCCTTCTGAAGCAATAACATTTAATGGTTCATTAGCTATTGCCAATCCTAGTTTTAATACTGTTTTGCTTTGGAAAGATATCAATGAAGCCCCCAATAAATCGAGTATGATTGTTCTCGGGCAAACCGCTAACGCTTCAACTAATAATGGCCAAATTGGACAAGACAAATTATTTATGCCTGGCTCTTTATTGTATTCCAACAATTCCCTTTGGGTTGGAGAATTCAAGTTTTCATCTAGGATATTGAAATATGCTCACAATTTAAGTGTCTTAAATAAAGATAATCCTTCTAATTCACTAGTTCTTTATCCTAATCCTCTTAATGGAGTAATTAACCTGCAATTCGATGATGATGTTATTGGGAAAGTAAACCTGAAAATAGTGGATGACATAGGAAGGATTTTATTCAAAAATGATTTCATTATTTCTGGAACTAAGGTAAAAACACTTGATCTTGGGAATATTCCAAGTGGAACGTATTTTGCTAAAATTGAAAGTATGTGTGGTTCTATTGTCAAAAAAATCATTATTCATTGAGACTTTTGTTATTTAATCCAAGCTGCCTAGAAGCAAAAGTTTTTTTTTAACTAATAGGATTATTTATTCTTTTGCCTGTAATTCAATTAAATTTAGCTCAAAAAAAACACCAAATTATAGGCAGACTGTATCTATATTTGAAGAGTTTTTTTTGGTTAAGGTTAAATTAAAAGCCATAATCAAATTATAGGATTAAGGGAAATTTATTGTTCTCCATTTATTCACTAAGCATGAAAGATATTATTCTCTCAACACTAGCAGGTTTAATTCTTTTTTTATTTGCCGTTAATAGCCTTTCTAAAACTATTAAAATTGCAATTGGAGAAAGAGCTAATAAATGGATTTCAAAATTTACTTCAAATACCTTAAGTAGTATTATTGTTGGAATTGTGGTAACCATTTTATTGGAATCTTCATCTGCAGTTATTATAATCACCATTGTGCTAGTTAATTCCAAAATATTAAGTTTTAGACAAGCCATGGGAATAGCACTTGGAGCAAACATTGGAACAACTATAGGAAGTCAAATAATAGCCACTGATATTGGCCAATATTCTCCCATACTTTTGACAATCGGTTTTGTTCTTATTTTAGTTTCAAAGTCAGGGGCTACCAATAACGCGGGAAAAATAATGCTATATTTTGGGTTACTTTTTTTTGGCTTATTCACAATGGAAAAAGCAGTTGAACCTCTAAAAGACCAAGCCTTCTTTTCAGACTGGTTGAAAAAAACTGAAAATCCAATTATTGGAGCCTTAGTTGGCGCAATAGTTACTTTTCTCATTCAATCATCTTCGGCAACCGTCGGAATGGTTATTGTACTTTCTAAAAAAGGGCTGCTAACTTTATCTAGCGGAATTGCGGTGATGTTGGGAGCAGAGCTTGGGACATGTAGCGATACTTTACTTGCAACTATTAATGGAAGCAGGGCAGCAATAAAAACAGGAATATTTCATCTCACATTTAACTTTTTCTCTATCATTTTGGGATTAATTTTCTTTTTTCCGTTTGTAGACCTTGTAAAATTTATAAGTCAGAATGCTCCAATAGAGAGAATTATAGCAAATTCACATATGATTTTTAATATTTCAGGAGTCTTGCTATTCGCTTGGACAATTCCAATATTTGAGACAATATTTAATAAAATATTGCCTGATAAGCAAACAATTTAAATTTTCGTGAAAAAGGAAATTCTTTCGCTAAAAACAATGATTTTTAAGTGAATGAAATTGGGGAATCAATCATTTTGTTTGGAAAACACAAGCATCGAGACTTTGTTCTAGAAGCTTAGTTTTTATCTTCTTTTATTTATTTTTTGGTTTCGGCATAATTTATATTTGGAGTCCTATTGAGCTATTAAATTCACCTATTTACTTAATAAAAAATATTTTAGGTATTTTAGTTTGAAATAATTTATTGTCTAATTATTCTTCCATCTTCCATTTCAATAGTTCGGGTAGTGCGAGAGGCAAAAACTTGGTCGTGTGTAACAATTAGCAATGTTTGGTTAAACTCCGAAACCAATTGTTGGAAAATTTGGAAAACAATCTCTGTGTTTTTTTTGTCTAAATTTCCCGTAGGTTCATCACCCATTATTAACAATGGGTCATTAATTAATGCTCTTGCAATTGCTACTCTTTGTTTCTCTCCACCTGAAATTTGGTAAGCTTTTTTCAAAGCAAGTTTTTCAATATCTAATTTTTTTAATTTTTCCAAGGCACGATATTCCACTTCTTTTTCTGAATATTTACCTAGTTTTAGGCCTGGCAACATTACATTTCTTAAAACCGAGAACTCATTGAGTAAATAATGAAATTGAAAAACGAAACCAATTTTTTCATTTCGGATTCTTGCTAAAAAGTGTTCTTCTTTGCCAGACATGCTTTCTCTATCTATCAATAATTCGCCTTCGTAAGCCGTATCCATTGTGGATAATATATACAATAAAGTTGATTTTCCGCATCCTGACTTTCCTATGATGGAACAAAATTCTCCTTTTTTTACGGAAAAATTGATGTCTTTTAAAATAGGAATGGTAATTGGATCATGAAAACTTTTACAAATAGATTTTGCTTGAATAACAATTTGATTTTCCATAATTATTTCCCTCTTATAATATCCACTGGGTCAATTTTACTCGCTTTTTTCGCAGGGAAATAGCCAGCAAAATAAGTAGTAATGATAGAAAAACTCATGCCAATAAGATAAAATTTTGGGTTATAATTTATTGGGTAGGTTGTAATTGTTGGCATGGCAGCAGTATTAAAAGGGATTTGATCAATAATTGAAGACAATATAAAACCCGAAAGCAATCCTACTATTCCGCCAAAAAAGCCAATACTGAGAGCAATTAACATAAAAATTTTATTTACATCTTTTCCCGAAAATCCTGTGGCTTTAAGTATGGCAATACTGTCCATTTTTTCATAAATCATCATGTTTAATATATTATAAATACCAAATCCTGCTACTATAAGAAGAGTTATTCCTACAGCATATGATATTAAGGTACGAACCGAACTTCCCGTTTCAAATTGAGAGTTCGCGGTTTGTATATCTTCTGCATCACTTTTAAAAATATGTGCGTATTCTTTACTTAGCATGGGTGCCAATTTCATGTCTTTCAATTTAACTTGAATATCAGTAATATAATTGTTGCTTTTTCCAAGCAATTTTTGAGTAGTTTTTAATGAGGCGTAACTTTGTATTTTATCTATTTCCAAAATACCAGACTGGAATATGCCCACTACTTTTAAAGGAAATCTATTTCCGCTTGGTGTGCTAAGCTGTACAACATCACCAATTTCACTTAGCATTTTGTTTGCAACACCATTTCCTAAAATTATGCTATTAGGAATATTTTTTAAATCCATATAAGAGCCCTCGCGCATGTAATCTTTAAAGTGAAATAGATTGCTTTCAGCCTCTACGTCAATGCCATTTACAACTCCTGTAATGTCGATAGGGCCTACATTATAAAATACTTGAGCCGTCATTTTTGGAGAAATGCCCAAAACTCTAACATCCTTTCGAAGTGTTTCTATGATTTTTGCATTGTCAAAAATTTGTGTACTATTTCCGCTTGGTTTAATAGATCTGATAAAATTATGGTGGGCTTTATAATCTTTTGAAACATTTATTGGCTGTAAATTATTGGCTTTTATCTCATTGAAAATTCTTACGTGTGGTGTCCTATTCATTACTAAGCTATCCAATAAATCATTGAGGCCATTCATAAAGCCAAGTAATGCTATAAACATCGTAATGCTGAAAGTAACGCCTACTGCGGCTATCAATGTTTGTTTCCATCGGGCAATCAAAAGCGACTTTGCAATACTAATAATTAAATAATTTTTCATTTTAAAGGTTTTATAATTATTTCATTAGCTTTTAAACCCGACAGTATTTCTACTGTTTCATAATCTTTTAAACCTATTTGAACTTTTACTTTTTCGTTTTTTTCGTTTAAAACATACGAGTCCTCAATCAGATAGTTTCGTGGAATGGTTAAGGCTTTTTCTTTGGTGATTATAACAATATTTGCTTCTACTGTAAGATTAGGATACAGCACATTTGGTTTTTTGAGGAAACTTGCTTTTACTATAAATGTCCTGGTTTTTTCATTCATTATAGGTTCAATTTCCTCCACTTTTGCTTCGAAAACCTCTCCTTTATAACTATCTAGACTTACAAAAACTTTTTGACCAGTAGTTATTCTAACCACGTCATTTTCATCTACTTGTAACTCTAGTATAAAGTCATTCGCATCACCAATTAAGGCTACCGAGTTTAGTGGATTTACCATTTCACCTTTTTCTTTCAATAAAGTATATATTCTTCCGTCGTATTCACTTTTTAGAAAATAATCGGCTTCTAGTGTTCGATTCATTTCCAACAACTTCTTTGATTGAGCTGAAGCAAAATTGATTTGACGTTTTAATTCTTTAAATTTATAAATTGCAGATTGGTAGGCAATTTTAGAATTTGAAAATGCTAATTCTCTTTGTTCCAGTTCCACTTTTGTTCCCACTTGTTGGTTCCAAAGGTTTATTTGTCTCTGCCAAAGCAAGGAATCATTCTTTAATTTTTTATGAGCAATGTCAACTGCAATACCTAAATCTGAAATTTTATCGATATTGGCATTATAATCCGTATTTTTAACCGCGAGAGCTGCATTTTCGCTATTTATTTGTCCACTTAAATTTGCAATTTTAAGTATTGTTTGCCCTTTTTTTATTAAATCACCTTCTTTTACAAACAATTCTTCTACAATACCGTTTACTTTCGAAAATACTTGATATTGATTTTTACTTTTTACTATACCCGATGCATATACTGATTCTGTGATATCTTTTAATTCAACGGAAGTTTGCTCTGGCTTGGATTTGCAACTAAGGAAAGTAAAAGAAAAGATAAAAAATAAAATATGGATGCTCAACTTAAAATAGTTTTTTTTATACATTTTTATTAAATATTGTTTTATAAAACAAGGCATTCCATTGTACATTTTTGGGTAATAATAAAATTCAGCTATCTTAAATTTTATTTCTAAAATAACATTTTAATAGGTCAAATTAAAAGTTTTCAAATAAATTCTTTACACTTTTTGAGAAAATATTTTTTTTATATTTTATGTAATTTAAGGATTATTCTGCACTATATAACCAATAATAGAATTAGATAGGCAGAATTTTTTTTCTCCATTTTTTATAAAAGCTTTTTAATTTTGTTTAATGATTAAAATAAATTTCATTCCTCTTTCTCACTTCCATCCCCTAATAGCACTGCCAAAGCTTTTAAATTTTCAGTTCGGTCTGCTATAAGCTTTAAAATACTTACAAAGGGTATAAACAATATCATTCCTGCCGTACCCCATATTATTCCTCCCACTATTATCATGATAATAATAGCCAATGTGTTTATTTGCAATCTATTACCTACTGCTTTTGGAAAAATAATATTTGCTTCTAAAAGCTGCACAACGCCAAAAACAAGTATAACTCCTATTGGATGCCAAAGAGAATTGTAAGTAAGCCAAGCTACTGAAATGGGTAGAAGCGAAGAAATAATAATACCCACATAAGGTATAAAAGTGAGAATTGAGGCAATAAAGCCAAATAAGAAAGGGTGTGGAATTCCAAGTATCCAGAGGCCCAGACTATTTAATATTCCAACTATCAGATAAACCGCCAACATTCCTTTTATAAAATTGTAATAGGAATGAATGGTTTCACTTAATATTTCATGTACGATTTTGCGCTTTTCGATTGGAAATAAATAGTATAATGCATTGGATAGTAGCTTACTATGGAAAAGAATAAGAGCTGAAAATATTGGAATAAATATTAAATTTAAAAGAGAAGAACTTAGGGTACCTATTGTATTTTGAAAAAATGGAATTATTTGATTAGTTGCATATTCTATAATCTTTTGAATTAATTCTTTTTGACGTTCTAGACTTAAACCTAAGTTCTTTGACAGAGAAATTTCAATACTTTTTTGTAGATCAGTTATTTTTTGGCTTAAGGCTGTCCATTCATTACTAAAATTAATTAGTTGAAGAAATAGAAGATAAGAAAGAAATATAAATAAGAATGTGAGTAGAGTGAGGGTAATGAAAATACTTCCTGATTTACCTAAGCCTTTATTTATTAACCACTTACAAATAGGGTACAAAATAAAGCTTATCAAAAGTGAAAAGCTTAAAGGAATAAAAAGGGATCTTCCAAAATATAGTATACATAAAACAAAGAATGTTATTTGTATATACTTTGAAAAATTAGATAGATAAACATTATTTTCTCTCATTCTTTTTTATTCGCAAATTTGAAAATAG
>JANNWE010000620.1:0-2232 GCA_031414675.1 Cytophagaceae bacterium | reverse complement strand
TGAGCTTTTAATGATCTAGGGTTTTCTTGGCTGATGTCAGTCACTATAAAATCGTATTTATTTTGCATTTCAGCTGAAAAATAAGCATATAATTTTTCTACTAAACCCTGACCTCTAAATTCCTTTGCAATGCACAATTGTCCAACAAAAATATAAGGGAAATGGGTAAACTTCATTTCTCCAATTTTAATTTTGTCAACTTCTTCAAATAGTCGATCAAAAACCGGCATACCTTTCCCAGTTTCTCTTCTCATAGCAATTGCATAAGCTATTACTTTTCCTTCTGAAGTGGCTATAACAGCACTTTCTTTCAAATTAATTTTTTTTAATTGTTTTAAAGTGTGTTTAGCTGTTACAAAGCCTTGAGAATCTCTCTCTTCTTGTGAAAGATTTTCTTTTAAGTTTTTTCTTTGCAATTTTAGGATTTGAGAAAGCGATTGGTCGTCAATTGCTCTTTCGAATTTAATCATAAAAAAATACCATTCTTACCCAAAAGTAAGAATGGCTGTCTAAATAAAAAAACAAACACTTTGAATTAATATCTGTACATATCTGATTTAAATGGACCAGCGACTGTTACACCTATGTAATCTGCCTGTTCTGTACTTAAAGTTTCCAATTTTGCACCAACATGAGTTAAGTGAAAAGCAGCTACTTTTTCGTCTAAAGATTTTGGCAGCACATATACTTTTCTCTCGTAGGCAGCTGTGTTATTCCATAACTCTAATTGAGCTAAAGTTTGATTGGAGAAAGAACATGACATTACAAAAGATGGGTGTCCCATAGCACAACCCAGATTTACTAATCTTCCTTCTGCCAAAATAATTATGTCTTTTCCTTCAATAGTATACATATCAACTTGAGGCTTTATAACATTTTTTGTGTGGCCATAGTTTTGGTTAAGCCAAGCCATATCTATTTCGTTATCAAAGTGTCCAATGTTACAAACAATGGCTTTGTCACGCATTTTCAAAAAATGCTCGCTTCTAATTATCTTATAATTACCAGTAGCAGTCACAAAAATTTGAGCTCTTTCACATGCTTCGTTCATAGTAATAACTTCGAAACCGTCCATTGCTGCTTGAAGTGCACAAATTGGATCTATTTCAGTTATTAATACTCTACAACCAGCACCCTTTAAAGATTCGGCGGAACCTTTACCTACATCCCCATAGCCAGCAACTACAGCTACTTTGCCAGCAAGCATCAAATCTGTTGCTCTACGTATAGCATCAACTAGAGATTCTTTGCAACCATATTTATTATCAAATTTTGACTTTGTAACAGAGTCATTCACATTAATGGCAGGTAATAACAATGTGCCATTTTTCATTCTTTCGTATAGACGATGAACACCTGTTGTTGTTTCTTCAGAAAGTCCCTTAATACCTTCTACTAATTCAGGATACAAATCAAATACCATGTTAGTCAAATCACCACCATCATCTAAAATCATATTTAATTGATTTTGTTCTTCGCCAAAAAATAGAGTTTGCTCTATACACCAGTCAAACTCTTCCGCTGTTTGGCCTTTCCATGCATATACTTGAATACCCGCCGCCGCAATAGCTGCAGCTGCGTGGTCTTGAGTTGAAAAAATATTACAAGACGACCAAGTAACCTCTGCTCCAAGTTCCACTAAGGTTTCAATCAAAACAGCAGTTTGAATAGTCATGTGAAGACATCCCGCCACTCTCGCACCTGCCAATGGCTTCGAAGGTCCATATTCTTTTCTTATTTCCATTAAGCCAGGCATTTCGGCTTCAGCCAATTGAATTTCTTTACGACCCCATTCTGCCAAAGAGATATCCTTAACTTTATAAGGAACATATGTTTTTTCTGCTTTCATAAAAAGGTATTTTATCTATAAATACTTATTAAAATGTTACTATTATCTAATTTTAAGACAAAAATAAAACAAAATATCTAGAAAATAAAATATTTGTAGACGAAATGACTAAAAAAATATTATAAACTATCCTTTTCAATACGAACTTCAATGTTTCTAAAAGCATAAAAATTAAAACTGGCCTTAATTATTCGGAAGTGACAAAGGTTAGGAAGTCTATTGGGTATTGAAAAATAAATGCAGGATTACATTAAACATCATAAAAAATGTCTAAAAGATAGCGTCTATTTTTCACTATCTTTTAGACAGATTATATTGTTTTACTAATATTTATGCCCTTTTGAAACCTAACATCCATCCCGAAAGTGCCCCCGCAATGGCCG
>JANNWE010000619.1:0-1832 GCA_031414675.1 Cytophagaceae bacterium | reverse complement strand
AGTATAAATAGGCTGAATTTTGTGATTAGCTTTTTCATGATTAGAATTGAAAATAAATGAACGCTTGATCCTTACCATGAAAAACGAAGATACAGAATGACAAAACACAGTATAAGAGCCATCTTTTTGCCCTGTTGATTTTTAGATTTAATTCAGCTAAGGCATGGTTCTCTCTTCTTCCAAGCCATTCAATCACTATAAACATAAACAGCATGACAAAAAGCTCAGTTGGACGGAAGGTGGGGAATGACAAGAAAGACCAAGAGAAAATTCCTGAATAGTACTGTATGGCTTCCTTCATATTTTCTGACCTAAAAAGTATCCAAGCTAAGACGGTGAATAAAAAAGTAATTGACATGTTCAAGAATTCTTTTAGGTTAGGGAAATCTCTTTGGTCAGCTACAATGTCCAAATGGTTTCGATTACTATTTAAAAGTATAGAAGGAAGAATATATAAAGCATTTAAAAAACCCCAGACAATAAATGTCCAATTTGCTCCATGCCAAAACCCACTTACTAAAAAAATAATAAAGGTATTTTTAACTTTTACCCATTTATTGCCTTTATTACCACCCATTGGAATATATAAATAATCTCTAAACCAGGTAGATAATGAGATGTGCCAGCGTCTCCAAAATTCAGCTATATCTCTGGAAAAATATGGGAAGGCGAAATTTTTAAGTAGCCTTATCCCAAATAGTTTGGCAGTGCCAATGGCAATATCGGAGTAACCAGAAAAATCGCCATAAATTTGAAAAGCAAAAAAAACTGCTCCTAATAAGAGTGTACTTCCTGAGTACGAGTCGGAATGACTAAAAGTTAAATTCGCAAATTCCGCGCATTGGTCGGCAATAACCACCTTTTTGAAAAGACCCCATAAAATTTGACGCAGTCCGTCATTGGCTTGTTGATAATTAAAAATTCTATTACTTTTAAGTTGAGGCAAAAGGTGGGTGGCACGTTCGATGGGACCTGCCACTAAAAGTGGAAAAAAACTCACAAATACCGAATAATCTATAAAATTCCTTTCTGCTTTTATTCGATTTTTGTAAATGTCAATCACATACGATAGGCCATGAAAAGTATAAAAAGAGATACCTACTGGTAGAATAATTTGAATTGCAGGAGAATCTAAATCAACACCTAACCATGCGAAACTGCTTATAAAGGAATCGATAAAAAAATTAAAGTACTTAAAAAATGCTAGAAAGCCCAAATTCGCGGAAATACTCAACCAAAACCATATTTTCTTTACCTTCAGATTCTTGGCCTCCGACATTTTTATGCCAGTAAAAAAATCTAGGACCGTAGAAAATATCAATAGGAACAAGAATCTCCAGTCCCAACATGCATAAAAGAAATAGCTAGTAATCATTAAAAGCAAGTTTTGCCACTTGATATTTTTATTTGTGGCAAACCAATATAGGAGAAAAACCACAGGTAGAAAAAATGCAAAACTTAATGTGTTAAAAAGCATTTCTTTTGATTATTGAGGAGCAACACTTTTAAGGTTTAAAATACTCGGAAATTAAACTATTAATGTGTTCCTAAAATTACTCAGAAACATGCCCGTAATCTAAATTTTTGAATTAGAATTACATTAAAATTACGGTAAAATTTGTTGCCTTGAATTACTGAGAGTTTCATTTAGCGCAAGAACTCCAAACAGCAGAGAAATTAAAGGGGAAGGAAGCTCTTAAAGGTCATTTGCCTTACTTCCAATTATTTTTGTTCCGCTCATTTCTTCATATTTTTCCTTCGAAAGGGTAAACCCATCAAATTCAGCAAAACGGGTATATTTTCCTATAAATCTCAGATTAACGCTATCTATA
>JANNWE010000618.1:0-2537 GCA_031414675.1 Cytophagaceae bacterium | reverse complement strand
GCTAAATAGTTATGTGGATGGAAAGGAAGAATTGGAAAGAATTTTGGGAAATTTTGATTTAAGTCAAATTGAAGCATTATCTGGAATTTCTATTGATAAGATTGAACAATTAGCGAAAGAATTTGTAGATGCACCTTCGGCTGTTTGTTATGGACGAGTGGGTGTATCTACCCAATCTTTTGGTGGATTATGTTTATGGCTTATCAATGTAATAAATATAGTATCAGGCAATCTTGACAAAACAGGTGGTGCAATGTTTACTCTACCTGCAATTGATTTTGTTGGGCCATCAAAGCCAAAAGACAGATTTGGAAGGTGGAAAAGTCGTGTCAGTCAATATCCTGAGTTTTTGGGTGAATTGCCAGTGGCTGCTTTGGCAGAAGAAATGCTTACGGAAGGGGAGGGGCAAATAAAAATGATGATAACCAGTTGTGGAAATCCTGTTCTGTCTACTTCAAATGGTGAGCAGGTTGATAGGGCTTTGGAGTCTTTGGATTTTATGGTTTCTATAGATATTTATTTAAATGAAACTACTCGACATGCAGATTTAATACTTCCACCTGCAACAGGACTAGAAAATTCACATTATGATTTGACTTTTCATAATTTGGCTGTTAGAAATACTGCCAAATATAGTCCAAGACTTTTTGAAAAAGCGATAGGTGCAAAATACGATTGGGAGATTTTTCAAGAACTTAGAAATTTATTTTTAGGCGAAATCCAAGAAATTGTTCCGCCAGAAATAAAATTAGATTTAGGTTTAAAATATGGCCCACATAAGCTTTCTATGGATACATTAATAAAAAATCCGCATGGAATAGACCTTGGGTCATTACAATCTGTTTTGCCCAATCGGTTAAAACAAAACATTAAACTTTGTCCTGAATTATTTGTCGGGGATTTGGAACGATTAGAAGCCTCCAAAAAAGATTACTTGGAGAAAAATGGAGACGATTTCTGGCTAATAGGCCGCAGACATTTGCGTGACAATAACTCTTGGATGCATAATTCAAGCAAATTGATGAAAGGAAAGAACCGCTGTACTTTAATGATAAACCCCGGAGACATGGAAAGGCTTGGTCTTCAAAACAATCAGGTCGTGAAAGTTAAATCGCGAGTGGGAGAAGTATTGATACCGATTGAAATGAGCAGTGACATTATGCCGAGTGTGGTTTCTATGCCTCACGGATATGGGCACCACCGAAAAGGAATAAAAATGGAAGTAGCTGAAAATCATCCTGGAGTAAGTATTAACGACCTTTCTGATGAAAAAGTAATTGATAAATTAACAGGGAATTCGGCCTTTAGTGGGGTGAAAGTAAAGATTCTTGTTTTAAACTAAAAAATAATTTGCCAGGTATTTGTTGTTGTATAGCTTTTTTGTAATGTGAATCAAATTTCGATTTCGATTTTTACTTTAGTCTAATTGTTTAACACAAAATCAAAGATTAATACGAACTTTCATTTCTTTTTTTTCTAGCCAACTTTAATTGCTAGGGTATCAGATTTTAAAGGAGCAACATCTTTATCCCAAGTTCTTTTGTATAAAAAAATTAGTATTGTTTCGCCTTTTTTTTTGCCAGTTATAGCGAAATTCATTTTAACGGGTGCCCCTACTACCAACATGTCTTTGTTTTCATCTATCATTTCAGCTGAAATAGCCACAATGTCTGGATTCGAAACTTCATATTGCCAACTATAACCCGTTGAAGGGTTCCCTTCTAAGGAATGAACCAAAGATTCGCCTATTTTTATTTTAGTAAAATTTATACTTTTCTTTTTTTGGCAAGAAATTAAACTTAAAAGAAGTGGGGCAATTATGAAAGATGTATTTCTCATTTTGAATTATTTTTAGAATTTTAATATTTATTCAGGAAGATTAATTTTACTTCGATTTTCTTTTTTTAATCCTAATAACTTTTTGCTTTTCAGTCGGTCTTCTATTATATTTTTAGATGGCAGGGTAGGTTTTCTATCTTTTGGTATAGTAAGAGCATCTTTCAATAATTCTTTAAATCGTTTAATTGCTAAAGATTTATTTTTTAATTGAGACCTACTTTCTTGAGATACAATTAACCATTCATCTTCTTGGTTTATCTGATTTTTGTATTTTTTTCTTATTTTTTGTTTTTGATTTTCATTTAGTAGCACAGATGCTTCTATTTTAAATCTTAGTTCCACTTTTGTTTCTACTTTGTTCACATTCTGTCCACCTGAGCCGCCACTTCGGGAAGTTAGAAACACTATTTCTGAATTAAAATCTTTTTTAAGTAATTCATTTAAAGTCATTTTTCTTTAATGTATTTTCATTTTAGATTTTTAGCTGCGGCTTGGTCTATCCAAAGTAAGCCATTCTCGTGTTTTCTAATGCAAGTGGAAGGTAAACTTTCACTAATTTTTCCTGTGACAGTTTGATTTATTATTTCAGCTTTCTTTTCTCCGCTGGCCATAATCATTGCTACTTTAGCTTCCAAAAGATGTTTTAATCCAACCGTTATTCCCTTTTTGAGTGGTGTGGAAGAAGAAAAATATTTTTG
>JANNWE010000617.1:0-1926 GCA_031414675.1 Cytophagaceae bacterium | reverse complement strand
CGATCAATTAGAAATATTTGTTCCCAATGGTATTGAGCTGGATTTTCTTGAAATTTTCGATAAATGGGGACATAAAGTGAAAAGTTTTACCATGAAAGATATTCAAAATAATAGAATATTGTGGAATGGCGAAACGGTATCATGGTTTAGAAATAATGAAGTAAATTCCGGCACTTACTACTATGCCTTAAAAACCATGAATGATGATAAAGTTTATGTTAATTTTATTACTGTTGTAAAATAAGATTGCATTCTGCCCTATTTTAATTGCTTTTACCCCCTCATTTAACTTCAAAACTCAATTTCACATCAAACGCATATTTGGCGTGTGAATGAAATTGAAACTGCCAGCAAAAAAATATTCATTAATTCGCTGTTTCAGAAATCAATTACTTTGAATTTTAGGCGAATTCCTCCAAACCAATTTCAAGCTAATAAACCTTTTTCCACTTTTCCTTTTCCGTCTGGAGTGGTATAGAATGGTCGTTTTTCTATTTCATAATTTGTGTCTGGAGCTATGCCTAAAGCATGGTAGATGGTTTGGTGAACCTCCGCAATTTTAATTGGATTTTCTATGGTTTTGCAAGGTCGCTCGTCTGAAGTTTTACCAAACGTATTTCCCTCCTTAATTCCTCCACCAAACATGAGCATAGAGCAGCCATCTGTAAAATGCCTGTGCATGCCGTAATGTTTTAATTCGTTGATAACATCGGGCTGTTTTACTTGATCTAGCACTCTGAGGTCTGGCCGGCCTTCCATTAAAATATCACGACTAAATTCAGTAGCTACAATTATTAAAGTTTTATCTAATCTTCCGCTTTCATCTAGATCTTTTACCAATTGGGCTATGGGTGCGTCAATCATTTTCTTCATGTCTGCCAATCGGGTATGCCCATTTTCGTGGGTATCCCAGCCTTCAAAAGGCACATATTCTGTGGTAACCGTAATATATCTGGCCCCTTGCTCCACTAATCTTTTGGCCATGAGGCAGCCTAAACCAAACTTACCCGTATTATAACTATCGTATTTTTCTTTCTTTTCTAAACTCAAATCAAATGCTTTGGCCTCCGGCGAATTCAAAAGAATATAGGCTTGTTCCATAGACCGTTTTAAAGATTCTTTTTGGTAATCGCTCCCAAAATCACCCATTGCCGACTCTTTGACTAGCTTTTCATACAATTGGTTTCTACTTTCAAAACGCTTTAGCGACATACCAATGGGTGGCCGCACACTGTCAAGCCCTGCCGTAGGATCGGGAATCAGAAAAGGGCCATACTCGCTTCCTAAAAAACCAGCACTATGGAAAGCCTTTAGTTCCTCCCCTTCTCCCACATCAAAACGCTGCCCAATATTAATAAACGGTGGAATAACGGGATTTTTTGGCCCCAATTCCTTCGCAATCCAAGAGCCAATATGTGGCACCACCACCGACTGTGGAGGTTCATAACACGTATGCCAGTTGTATTGATGGCGGGTATGCAAAATATGTCCTAAATCTGCGGCGACATAGGAACGAATCACCGTTCCTTTATCCATTATCTTTCCAATGTTTTGAAGCCCCTCAGAAAAGTGAACACCATCAATGGCGGTAGGCATCGACTTAAACGTGCTCAAAACCGAATCGGATTGCATGCCTATTTTAAATGGAGTATATTTTTTAGGGTCAAAAGTTTCGGTATGTGCCATGCCACCAGACATAAAGAGCAAGATCACCGAATCGGCAGTAGCCGAATTTTTGGCTCCACAAGAACTTAAAAAACTCGCTATGGGCGAAGCCATGGCCATGGTAGAAATGGCAGCGGCACTTTTTTCTAAAAACGTTCTTCTATTCCAATATTTTTCCATTCTTTTTTTTAAATTAGAAATTGATTACGAATGATAGACTATAAAATTCATATAAATACTGCTCGGTTTACATCGTTTATT
>JANNWE010000616.1:0-1921 GCA_031414675.1 Cytophagaceae bacterium | reverse complement strand
TTTAATTTCAATAGTAAAATTGAAGTCATGGCCTTCCCAGTTTCTATCTGAGCAATATTCTAATTTTTCCATATACTGGTTGTTTTTAAGGGTATAGCTTCCTCCTCCAGCAGAAAAGACGGAAGTAGTGTCTTTTCCTTTAGTTAAATCGTGGTGTAGAAATGCAAAATGGGAGTCGTTGATAATTTTAATGAACGATACATTCTTAGAATAATCGGTGATTGTGGTATCTCCTTTCTCAATCAAGGTGCCAGATATGAGTTTCCAGGTGCCAACAATGGGTATTTGTTTGGAATTTGAAGTATCCATTTCATTACTTTTAGTGCATGAGATTAGCAATGCTGTAGAAACCAGTAATACGAATCCTATTTTCATAGTTTTATAATTTATTTTATTAGTTTTTAGAATTAAATTCTTAAATATTTTTGGAAAAAAACCTATTTCTAGCCCTAATTTTTTTTTGGGATAGATCATTAGATTCAAATTTACTACATAAACTTTTAATTTAACATATCTTATACTAGTTGGGACTTTCTAATTATTTTGAATCTAATGCATAATTTTAAACATAATTGCTAGTTTTTAAAAACGGGTAGGATAAATCCTAAAATTTCAATTTTCTATATTTAAAATGAGTTTATTTAAAAGAAAACGTAGGTTTATGGCTTCTTCTACTGTAATTCCCATGTGGTTGATGAGTTGAGAATGCAATTTCGGAGCCTCCTCTTTTAATTTTTCTCCTTTTTTAGTAAGTGAAATCGTGATACTCCGTTCATCTTTTTCTGACCTTTTTCGGCTAATTAAACCCATCATTTCCATTCTTTTGAGTAATGGTGTTAGGGTATTAGATTGCAAAAAAAGTTTTTCAGAGAGGAGTGATAGATTTATATCATCTTTTTCCCATAAAACCATGAGTACTACATACTGAGGATAGGTAATTCCGAGACTTTCCAAAATCGGTTGGTAACACTTGGTTACCATTCTGGATGCTGCATATAATGGAAAACACAATTGATTTTCTAATTTAAGAGATTCGTTTTTTTCCATTTGCTTGTTTTTAAATAATAGGTTAAAAAAGTAGGGCTAATTTATGATTTGTCATTAAATAACTTCCAATGTAACTTCGATGTTTCCTCGAGTTGCGTTGGAATAGGGGCAGACTGCATGCGCTTTCTCCACAAATTTTTTGGCCATTTCTAATTCCATACCTGGGATATGTACTTGTAATGCCACCCCCAAGAGGTAACCCCCTATACCATTAGGATATAATGCCACGTTGGCCTTCACGCTGGAAGGTTGCTCTGGTTTAACTTTTGCATAATTCATTACTAAATTAAGAGCACTATCAAAACAAGATGCATAACCTGCAGCAAAAAGCTGTTCGGGATTTGTATATCCTTGTAGATTTCCTCCTAATTCTTTGGGAGTTCTAACTTCAACGTCTAAAACACCATCTTCACTTATTACTCTGCCATTTCTTCCACCTGTAACGGTAGCACTTGTTTGATACAATGATTTCATTTTATTTATTTTTATTATCGTAAGCGATTATATCGTACACGATACAAATATAATAAGATAATTTTACCAAGCAAATTTTTTTTGAGAATTGCTTCCTGATAGATAGGAAAGTAAAATAGTTTTTTTTTGTTAAGGTACTTGCAATTAGTTCATTGATGCAAATTAATTACCAAAAAAACAGATAGTAAACTCAAATTTGGAAAAAATTTTAATCTGTCGATTTTAGGATAATGTATAATAATAAGGTTCACAGATTCTAATAGAATATTCTTTGCCTCTCTAAATGATGATTGAAACGGGTGGTAATTTTTGGTTTAGATCTGCTGGAATTACCAAGTTTTGTTTTTGTGGGTTTCCCAAAGTTCTATTCCAAACTTTCTAAATAGGGCATTGCCATTTT
>JANNWE010000615.1:0-11498 GCA_031414675.1 Cytophagaceae bacterium | reverse complement strand
AAAGTTAACAGCATGATAAGCCCCAAAGCTGCATCCCGCAAAACCAATTCTATGGACACTAGCCTCTTTTTGAATTTGGGGAATCAATTCTTCTTTTATAAATTGTGTATATTTTTCATAATTTTGAATTTTAATGTGAGCTGGTAAGTGTTTGCCATAAAATGTCTCAAAATCGATGGATCCAATATTGTAAGTTTTAATTTTACCTTCATTTATGAATGAGGAAACACTATTTAGCAAGCCAGAATCTCGATTTTGAAAAGCATTTCCCATAGAGGTAGGAAACATTAATATGGGATATCCCCAATGGCCTGTAACTAAAAGTTCAATTGATCTTCCTAGAATATGCGAATAAAAATTTATATATTCTTCCTTCATTGTTTACTATTTTTGTGCAAAATTTAAAAATAATATAATTCTAAGAATTTTATCTTTAAGAAAAAAACTTTATTCATTTTTTTTAAAAGCTGTTTATCTTGAAAAATGCAAAAACGGATATATTTAGTATCAAAAAAAAACAAAAGATAGTATCTAAATTTCTAAATCGAAGCGTAATTTATGACTTAATAATTCCTAATTTTAATAATTCAAAATCTTGTTATCCAGTAATTTACATGAATGATGGTCAAGATTTTGATCAATTAGATTTAGAAAAAATAGAAAGAGATTTTTATGAAAATTATACAAGTCCTCATATTTTTGTTGCAATACACTGCAATAATGAAAGATTATTAGAATACGGAACTTCTTTTGTGCCTGATTACAAAAACCGTGGAATCAAAGCTACTGATTATATGAATTTTGTTGTGAAAGAATTAATGCCATTTATTCAGCTTACGTATTCTGGGTCAAATCTTGCCACCGATAACACTATTTGTGGCTTTTCTCTTGGAGGCCTTTCTGCATTTGATATTGCTTTTGAAAATCCAAATCTGTTTTCTAAAATTGGTGTTTTTAGCGGTTCTTTTTGGTGGAGAGATAAGAGTTATGAAGAGGGATTTGATGAAGATGCGGATAGAATTATGCATAAGAAAATAAAAAATTTTGGAAAAAAAACTGATCAACAGTTTTGGTTAGAATGTGGTACTTTAGATGAAACTGCGGATAGAAATAATAATGGGATTATTGATTCTATTGATGATACTTTAGATATAATAAAAGAATTGAAAAATGTTGGATTTGAAACCAATTCAATAACTTATGTTGAAATTGTAGGTGGAGAGCATAATTTTGAAACATGGAAAAAAGTGTTTCCAGATTTTCTTAAATGGGTTTTTTATAAATAATTTGAATATACTTATTTTTAGAAAGCCAAAGTCGCCATTTATCCATTTAATTGATAAATAAAGGCGACTTTGGAAAACAAAACCTATATCTAAGTTGGTTTTGATTTTTGTTTAGATTTAAGTATAAATTTTCATGGCTATGTTTATTGGTATGGAAGTAATAGATGCTATCATGTAAAAGTTTAAAAAATATTCAATTCTAAGAATTTTATCTTGAATTGGAATCTAAGATGTACTGATAAATCTTAGTTTTAATAATACAAATTTAAAGGAGTCAAATTGGAAATGCTTCTCGTATTGATGCAGATAATTAGTGTATTGTTGCTATAATTTAGTATACTTTTGAAAAAAATAAGTAGAGTTAAACACAAATTTTTTAGTAGAAGGAATTGGATTTTAAGTTTTTTTTATTGGGAATATCTTAATATATTTTTTTTACCAAATTATCATATCTGTAATCCAATGCGAAATCAGGCACCCAATCTCTGACAATAAATCTAAAAAAAAGCATAGAAGGTTCATTTTTATCAATAGCCTCTAAAAAAAATAGATAAGCAGAATTAAAATCTTTTGTGGCAGCATAAATTATTGCCAAGTCATAATTGGAAACGGGTTTTGTCTTTCTTAATGATTTTAAATCAACTAAAATTGATTGTGCTTGTTCATTTTTGCCAGAGAGAGCATTCAGAACTCCTATAGCACTCAAGACAATTCCACTATAATTGTATTTTAAGGCTAAATTTAAAGAATCTAAAGCTTCATCATATTTTTTAAATTTAATTTGATTTAGGCCTATAATAAAATGGCCTCCCCAAAAATTTGGTTCTAAATCTAACATCTTTTTTCCTTGCTTATAGGCTTCCTCAAAATTTCCTGCTATCCAATAAATATAGGAAGAATAAAAACTAGTTACTAAGGAGAACGGATCTATGGATAAAGCTAAAAGGTTATGCTTTTGGGCTAATTCATGTTTTTCGCAAATACCACAAAATAAGGCATATTGTATATGAAGTTCCGCTGAATTCCCTCCTAATTCCAACGCTTTTTTATAAGAATTCTTTGAAGACTTAAAATCCCATTTAAATAATAGCTCCATTCGCGCTTGAGAAAGATAACTATCAGGCATTTGGTCGTCTATTTCCATAGCTTTGGCTGTTGCAAGTTTCATAAGAGTTAAACTTTCATGTGGTTGCAAATATCTATAAAACCATAAATTCAGATAACAAGAAGCTATTCCTGAATAGGCAATTGCATAATTAGGTTCAATTTCTATTGCAGATTTGAAATAAGAAATTGCCTTTTGGTATTCATCTTCTCCTGCAAATTTATTATGGAAGTACCTCCCTTTAAGATATCTTTCATAGGCTTCTGGATTGTTTGTATATCGTTTTAGTGCATTCTCTTTGTGATTTCCAAACAATTTTACTTCAATTTCATTCAAAATTGATAAGGAGATTTCGTCTTGAATATCAAAAACATCCGTTAGCTCCCTATCATATTTTTCAGACCATACCTGAAAGCCATCGGAGGCTTTAATAAGCTGAACAGTAATTCGGAGTTTATTTGCAGATTTTTGAACACTACCTTCTAAAATATAGCTAACATTTAAAAGCTTTCCAAATTCCCTTACATCTTCGGTTTTACCTTTTAATGAAAAACTTGAACCTCTTCCTAAAACTTTTAGACTTGGTATTTTTGAAAGTACGTTAATCAGCTCCTCGGTAATTCCATCACTAAAATATTCTTGATTTATATCAGAACTTCTATTTACAAAAGGTAAAACTGCAATAGAAATTTTTTCATTTTCTGAATCTAGAAGGATTCTCTTTTTTAATTCGGAAGGGCTCACCTTAAATTCTTCTGCAAAATATTTACTAAAGTTTTGAGGATTATTAAAACCAACCGCATCGGCTATTTCAGACATCCTCATTTCTGTGTTATTTAGCAATTCCTTGGCTTTTTCTAATCTTCTTTTCCTTATATAAAGTGTTGTGGATGGTTGCCTATGGCTTGTTAATACTCTGTGAAGGTGAGAGCGACTTATTCCTAAGTCAATACAAATACTTTCAAGCGAGAATTTTGGATTATCTAAATTTTCATCAATTAAAAAATCTAATTTCTCAATAAGGGTTTGTTCAGTATTGGACATTTTTACTTTATAATAGGATGTTGAAAAATAAATAGTGGTTTTTTCAACACGTTTAGGCTAATCATTAATTGCAAATTAAGAAAAAGATTTAAATAAATGAAAAATTTTGAATTAAATTAATAAACATTCATACATACATGTAATAATTTAAATTTATTGAGTTAAAATTCTTTTTTTTAATTTCTTGATATTTTTGAAGAAAAAAAATGTCATCGCATATGCAATGACATTTTATACCTAATATTAACCTAACCTTATATAATTTTTTTAATGTTTAATTAGCTGCACTATCAATTCTTTCCCAAAGATCTACATCTAAAATTGTTATAATATCATTCATTGCTTTTGAAAACACTTTCCAGTCTTTTGTAGGATATACTTTTTTGAAAGCAGCTGAAACATATGGATTTTTCTCACTGTTTAACAAGTCTTCCATATTCTTAGTTATAATAACTCGATAGTAATTACCCTCATTTGCTCGTCTAGGAAATAAATTTTCTCCAAATCTCCATCCCGAAATTTGTCCGGATTTTGCTGCTTCTTCAAAAACAGGTTTCATCATTGCTTCATATTTTTCAAGATCTGCACCAAAACCTTGTTTTGCTTTAACTTGTGTAATTTGCCAATATTTAAAAATTGATCCTTCTGCTTGTACTCGTTGAGTTTGAAATAACAATTGGCTTGAAACCATTTTTCGAGTGTCTCCCGTAGTATTTACAATTGCCAAGTCTTCAGGACTAAGTCCTGCTATTATGTAATCCCAATTTAAAGAAGCCGCTTCATCCATTTCTTTTCCACTTTTAAAAACTGTGGTAGTAACATAATCATATGGTGAGAATGAGCCGTTATAAACTCTTCTAGAAAGTGTCCATGCCAATATTCTTCCTTCTTTTATTCGGCGTTCATGTATTTTTTTCCAAACTTTTTCTACTTTTAAATACTCATTTTCTTTTCCAGGTACCACTTTCATGTATTCTCGGAGCAAATAGTTAGGTTGATTTGTAGGAGCATTTTGAGCTATTGTTTTAAATGAGCCAATACCATTTAAAAATAATAGCAAAGCGAAAAAGAGCGATTTTTTTTTAAGAGTTTTCATAGTAATTTAATTTAGAATATTAATTTTATAGGCTACCAAATTTAATAACCGAGGTCGTTATTTTTTTCATTAAACTGATAATACAAATGTAGGCCCTTGTAAATAAAAAGGCTTTGTGTATATGACCAAAAACTTAGTCTATTATGGCAATAATTTAGTGTATTGTTGTAGGATAAATCATAAAAACCTCTTTTGGGGAGGTTTCCATGATTTGTTTGGAAGTATTATTTGAATCTAAGATTTAAAAAATATAGAAGATAACTATTTGGTTATTAAATTATAGTATCCCCTTGCATTCCTATCATAAAAAATGAAAAGACTAAAAAAGCGGATGATTTATCTTAAATTTTAAAATTCAACTTTTTTTATAACCTAGGTTCAAATCAATGATCTTAATTTTTAATAAAAATAATTATTGATAAACGCAATCCTTAAAAATGCACAATTCTTACTCATCTGATGCACCATTTTCAATAAAGCTTACTCCTTTTGTCACGATTTTTCCTTGAATTATTTTTGGTTGAATAATTTCAATAAACCCATGAGCATTTCTTCCAGTATTTACTGCGATTTTAAGAAACTTTACATTTTCTTTTTCTTCCTTCATTTCAAAAATAAATTTTCCTTCAGAATTAGATAAAATAGCAGACTCTGGCAATGCCATTACTTTTGAGTTTTTTACATTGATTCTTCCAGAAATATATTGTCCTGGTCTTAGCGATTTTTCAAACATTTCGTCTTCTAGGTGTACATGAAGGTTAAGCGATTTTTTCTCCATATCAACTGTTTTGTCAACTAAATAAACTTTTCCCAAAATATTTTTTCCTTCAGGGGAAACAAAATCAACTTCTTGACCTTCTTTTACTGAATACATATCGTTTCCAAATACCTTTAGCTCTATGTGCATGTGTTGTGTACCAATAAGCTCAAAAAGTGTTTCATCGCTTCTAAAACTTTTACCATTGGTAACATAAACATTTTTAACGAAACCATTTTGAGCGGCATAAACAGGATGTCTTGCAGATAAATTACCACTTGAAAGTTGGGACGAGTTAACTCCCATTACTTTTAGTTTTTCACTCAATGCTTTGATTTTAATTCTGTTAAGTTTTATTACATTGTCTATCTCTTGAAATTTCTTTTTGGCGGTGGCATCGTCAGCAAGTAAGTTTTTTTGGCGATCGTATTCTTGGGAATATAGCTCATTTTTAGTTGTTTCATTCAAATACTCTTCTTGCGTTTGCAATAATTCCATACTTTGTACTTCTGCTAATAGTTGTCCCTTTTTAATAAATTTCCCAGGCAAAAGGTTATGGTTAATGCTTGAAATTACTCCATTCATAGGAAAGCTTACTGAAAAAATTTGATCAGGTGGAACATCAACCGTACCATTTGCATCAATACTGATATCCATGATTTTTTCTTCTATTGTCGTAGTTTCAATCCCTAAATTTTTAAATTGTTTTTTAGTGAAAACAATGTAATTAATAATTGTTTTTTGAGTAATCTCTTGAGCTTTTTTTTCTGATTTGCAGCCTAATATTAAGGCCAAACAAATTATGCATATTAGTATTTTATTCATTTCTTGTAAGATATTTTAGTGTTGAAATATTTATATTTCTCGCTTTTTCTAAATTTATTAATTCGGTTTTGTAATTTAAACTTTGATTATAAGCCAAAAACCAATCGAAATAATTGATTTGCCCTGCCAAATATTTTTTCATGTAAATTTCCGCTACTTTTTCAGATGCTGGTAATAGCTTTTCATTTACTAAAAGCATTTCATTTTCTATGTTTAGGAGACTATTTTGAAGAGTTAAAATTTCATTTTCAATTTGATATTTCAGTTTTTCGAATACAGTTTCTTCAATCAAAACATTAATTTTGGAGGCTTCAATTCTTGCTTTTTGAGCCTTTGCAAATAGCGGAATTTCAAATCCAGCCATTCCAACAAATTGTTTCCAACTCCCCAGCATACTTTGGTTCATAAAGCCGAAGTTTACACTCGGCAAAAGTTTGCTTTTTTCAGTTTCAAGGGCATTTTTAGAACTATAAACCAAACTTTGGTGCCATTCTAATTTTGCATTATTGTTAAAATATTGACCTGAAGATTTAGATGCATTTTGAAAATCTAGACTAGGAATACTAGGCATATTTAAAATATTTTTCAAAGAGCTTTCAATCTCTTGTTTTTGGGCTTTTATTTTTAATATTTTCATTTGGTTTTCTAATATTCTTAAACTGATGTTTGAAGATTCAACTACATCTGTTTCACCTTCCTCCAGCCTCTTTTTGTAAACCTTTTCTATTTCTGTTAGCTTTATATTTTCAGTTTCCAAAAGATTGTTCCATCTTTCCAAATAGTATAGATTGTAATAGGCTGTGGCTACATTCATTTTGTATTCATTTTCTAAAATCCAATATTCAGATTCTCTAATTTTTATAAGTGACTGATTATAAGATTTTTTAAGTTTAAAAACTTTAGGTAATTCGCTGTTTTGAATTCCACTGATGGAATAATCTGTGGCACCTGGAGTTTGAATATTTCCGAATGCATAGTCGAACTTAGTTTTTGGAACATCGTATGCAGTATTTATTAAGGCTTTTTGAAAGTCTATTTGCTTTAAAGCTATAGAAAGGTCTCTATTTTGATTTAAACCTATTTGGATTAATGCATCTAGATTAGATTTTTGACCAAAAACGAATGATTCTGTGAGCACTAAAAATAGTAGTATCTTGTTCATTTTTTTTCGATTTTTTTCATTAATATCATATAAATTATCGGTAAAACCACCAAGGTAAGCAAGGTTGAGGTTATTAAGCCCCCTATTACTACCGTGGCTAAAGGCTTTTGTACTTCTGCACCAGCTGATGTTGAAATGGCCATTGGCAAGAATCCTAAAGAAGCCACAAAGGCTGTAACCAGGACTGGTCTAAATCGTGCAGAAACCCCTTCAATTATTCGCTTCATTATATCCTTTTCTTCGGATTGATTGAAATAGCTAATTAAAACTAGACCATTTAATACGGCAACGCCAAACAAAGCAATAAATCCAACGCCAGCTGAAATACTAAAAGGCATTCCTCTAATTAAAAGTGCAAAAACACCTCCGATAGCTGAAAAAGGAATAGCACTAAAAACTAAACCTGCTTGTAGGAAAGAACCTAAAGAAAAATACAGTAAAAAAAGAATCAAAATCATAGCAGCTGGTACAGCAATCATTAAACGATTCTTGGCTCTAACTAAATTTTCAAAAGAGCCACCATATTCAAAATAATAGCCCGGGGGCAGCATTATTTGAGTTTCCAATTTATGAGCTACTTCATTGGCATAACTTTCCACATCTCTGTCTGCTATATCCACTCCTATAATTATTCTGCGATTTGATTTTTCCCTTGATATTTGCGAGGGTGCATTATTGTAATCAATAGATGCCAGATTTTCGAATTTTATCATTGAACCTGTTCCAGTCTCGATTTGGAGATTTTTTATATGTTCTAGGTCGTCGGCTGCTTGTTTCTCAAAACGAACTACTACATCAAATCTTTTTTCATTTTCAAAAAATACACCGGCTACTTCACCTGCAAAAGAGGTCTTTAGAATGAAATTTAAATCATCAATATTTAATCCAAATTCAGCCAGTTTCTCTTTTTTGTATTTTACATTGATTTGTGGCCGCCCACTTATTCTTTCTATTCTTACTGTTTTTGTGCCTTCAATTTTATTCAGAATTTTTTCTACAGTTTTTGCTTTTTTGTTCAGTAATTCCAAATCATTTCCGAATATTTTTATGGCAAATTCTGATTTTGAGCCTGCTATCATTTCGTTAAAGCGCATTTGGATGGGCTGAGTAAATTCAGCAGAATTACCTGGAACCTCTTCTTCAAGTACCACCGCCATTTTTTCTGCCAATTCTTGAGGAGTTTTGGCACTTGTCCATTCGGAATGGTCTTTTAAGTTGATCATCAAATCAGAAGCTTCTGGGGGCATGGGGTCAGTTGGTACTTCCGAAGCACCAATTCGCCCTACTATTTGTTGAATTTCTGGAAATTCTTTCATTAATGCTTTTTGAGCCCGAGTTGTAGCCTCAATAGTAGTATTTAATGAAGATCCTTGGGGCGTTTGGAAATCAATGGCTATATCTCCTTCATCTAGCGTGGGGATAAACTCTCCACCCATATTTAAAAATAATAATACACTAATAAAAAATAGCATAACTGCTCCTAATAAAACTTTTTTATTGTGCTTTAGGGCATACTGAAAAGTTGGAGAATAGATACTAAACATCCAATCAATGATTTTTTTAGAAAGTTTAAATTCTTTTTTACCTTCTTTGGAAAGTAACAAAGAAGTAATTGCCGGCACATAGGTAAGGGATAACAAAATAGCAACCACTAAGGCTAGGCTTACTGTCATTGCCATAGGGTTAAACATTTTACCCTCAATTCCTCCTAATGACAGAATGGGTAAATAGACAATAAGAATAATAATTCCACCAAACAGTGCCGAGGACATAACCTTAGTAGAAGAATTTAAGACCAAGTCTTTAAATACCATGTCTTCTATTTTATCTACGTGATATTCTTTTTTTGAATGCATAGTAAAAAGAACACTTTCCACAACAATTACTGAACAGTCAACCAAAAGACCAAAATCTATAGCACCTAGACTCATTAAATTGGCTGAAATTCCAAAAACTTTCATTAACCCAAAGGTGATTATCATAGTAATCGGTATTACAGATGCTACTATTAAGCCAGCTTTAATACTTCCCATCAACAATACAAGCACAAACACGACGATTAATCCTCCTTCTATCAGGTTATTTCGAACTGTTTTTATAGACTTGTCAATTAACTTAGTTCTATCAATAAAAGGTTTTACACTTAAACCTGTAGGTAGATTCTTGTTAATTTTTTCAATTCTCACTTTTACTTGTTTTATAGTTTTCTCTGAATCTGCACCTTTCAGCATCAAGACTATTCCGCCTACTGCCTCACCATTTCCGTTTTTTGTCATCGCCCCAAATCGTTTGGCGTGTCCAAACCTCAGCTCAGCCACATTTTTTACCAAAACAGGTACTCCATTTGACATCTTCACCAAAATTTGTCCTAATTCCTCTAAAGAACGCGAAGTGCCTTCTCCTCTTATAAAATAAGTTTGGTCAAATTTCTCAATGTAACTACCCCCAGTATTTGTATTATTTGCACTTACTGCATCAAAAACTTCTTTTAGGCTAACTCCCATTTGTAATAATTTCTCCGGGACTACAGATACTTCATATTGTTTTACAAATCCACCAAAACTACTTATTTCAGTGACACCCTCAATTCCTGATAATTGCTTTTTTACAATCCAATCTTGAATTGTTCTCTGGGTGGTCAAATCAAACTCATTCTCAAAACCTGGTTTTATCTCTAACGTATATTGATAGATTTCACCCAAACCCGTGGTTATTGGTGCCAATTCAGGGGTACCAAATTCCTTTGGAATAGCCTCAGACGCCATTTTTATTTGATCAGAAGTAAGTTGACGAGCCAAATGAATATTAACATCATCTGTAAAAACCAAGGTTATAACCGAAAGTCCTTGACGAGATACTGATCGTATATCTGCAAGATTTTGAATATTTACAAACTGCATTTCTAATGGAGCAGTAATGTATTGCTCCACCTCTTGAGCAGCCAATGTTGGTGCGAGTGTAAGCACCACCACTTGATTATTAGTAATATCTGGAACTGCATCGATTGGTAGATTCTTCAATGAAATCAACCCTGCAGTCATACTTAGAAATACCACAATACCCACCACTAATTTGTGATGAATACTATATCTGACTAGTTTATCAAACATAATAATGATTTAGAATTTTAGAGAAATTGTTTACTAATAGAAATTAGTTAAACTGAGGAGGGTTAAGTAGGAACCTTAGATAGTTGAAATGGTAATTATTAAAATAATCGTTTAAACCCAAATTCTCTAATAATGAAATTTCGAAAGAAATTTTCTCTAAGTAAACACCAAAAGAAGGAATGTAAAATAGATAGCCTAAATGGAGGTTAATAGTTGGCAATTTCTGATGTTCAGCATTTGATTTGTGGCTTGACTCTGCTGCATAATGCATCCATAAAAATTCGGATAGGCTTACACCTTCTTTTTTATGATCTTTAAAATGATGGTATAATTCTCCGATTTTAGCCGATTGAGTAATCGACATAAAGTTTGGCAAAAAACTTTCAAATAAAAGTAAACTTGCTAGTGATACAATCAATACTGACTTCATCATATACAAATTTAATACTTATTATCGATTAAACGAATTATTGACAAAATTTAGATTTATTCTAAACTATCTCTAATTTTTTTTAGATTGAATTGAGTGGAGTAAATTTCTATTTTTTCAAAATGTTCATAATAAATAGATTAGATTAAAGAAATATGATAAAGTCAATTTTTCTTCTATTTTTTTTGTTAAATTTCTAAAATAATCTTACTTTTGCAACACAATTAATCAAATAAGGGTTTTACTTGTTTATAATTTTGGGGCCTATAGCTCATTCGGTTAGAGTAACTGACTCTCCCGAAAGCTTTCGGGACAGTATGTGAGAGAAAAGAATATAGTTTTATAAATTTTGGGGCCTATAGCTCATTCGGTTAGAGCAACTGACCTTCCCGAAAGCTTTCGGGACAGTAGGTGAGAGAAAAGAATATAGTTTTATAAATTTTGGGGCCTATAGCTCATTCGGTTAGAGCAACTGACTCATAATCAGTAGGTGCCTGGTTCGATCCCAGGTGGGCCCACAAAGATTGTCAATCATTTGACAGTCTTTTTTATTTTATGGATATTTGCACATACATACTTTTCTCCAAAGTTTTAAATCGGTTTTACATTGGTGCTTGTCAAAAATCATTATCTGAGAGAATTCAAAAGCATAATTCTCACTTTTACAAAGGAAAACATTTTAC
>JANNWE010000614.1:0-6905 GCA_031414675.1 Cytophagaceae bacterium | reverse complement strand
CAACTGAAGACTCTTCTTTGGCAGTTTTTTCAGATAATTTTGATACAAAATCGTTATACTTTTCTATTGCTTTAAACCGCTCAAAAGGCCAACACACACTAGCACCATAATTGATTAATGCCTTTCCCTCTCGTGACTCATACCATTTGCCTAAATGCTCAATTCCCCATTCCAACTCCAAAGCCGTTGTAATACCATCATGCAATTGATATTCCTGCTCCACATTGCTGCGGCCATGCACATGCAAATCAATAAACCCTGGGGCTACTACCAAACCATTTACATTAATAATTTCTTTTCCTTCTAAGGGTTCAGAACTGATTTGTGCAATGCGGTTATTTAAAATACCTACATTTCTGATAGCATCTAATTTTGTTTCTGGATCTATAACTATACCACCTGAAAGCACCACATCGTAAATAATAGGTGATTGCCCCAAAAGCTGAAAAGAAAATAGGTGAATCAATACGATACAGAGGAGGCTTGTTTTTGTTTTTTTCATTTTAAAAATTTGTTTTATGATTAAAAATAGAGAAATAGGTAGATTATAAAATTACATGTCCCATCATAAATAACTCAACCACCATTTTTCTTTGTGGGCTTGTTTATAGGTGTCGAACCATTTACAAAGTGGATAAAGAGACAGTATAACGCCAATCCAAACAAGATAGACCACCACAAGGCTAAAACCAAATCCCTTTAATTCGGGAACGGAGACAACCCAATCACTTAATATCATTTTTTGCCAGCCAAAACCTGATAATTCAGCAAAAAATAAGGCAATGAAATGAATGAGGTAGAGGTGTATGATGTAATAAAAAAATGGAACTCTTCCGAAAGTGCAGAAGAAGTTTATTATCCTTCCCTTTAGTTTTTCAGAATTCGCTAAAAATAGGAAGGCTCCACCCAGCGTTACCAATAAATACAATAAAGAAGGTGGATATTTGGTGAGTTTTAAAAATGACATCAGATCTTTTGTTTCTGAGCCAAAATGCTTAAATGGATTGGGATCACCATAGAAATTAGTCCATCTTAAAATGACAAATAATACTATAGCGGATAGACCAATTAAATTAAATATCTTCTTCCTTTTTTCACGATTGAATGATGTGTCATAAAACGAACCAAAATAATAACCAAGTGACATGACAGCGATCCATGGAATGACTGGGTAGTCAATATATAATCTAAACGAATCAGAGTATTTAAAAACTGTCATTTCATGTAAAATGGCCCACAGGTAGTTTCCTTCAAAATGGATATTGTCGAGCAGATTATGGCCAAAAATAAGTACGATACTAAAAATAAAAATAGTCTTTCGGGACAGATGAACTAAGCCAGCGAGCACGATCATGCTGATTCCGAGTGACCAAATAACCAATAAACCAGGATTTCTGAACTGAAAATCAAAATACCAAGCAAAATTTACAATGGTAAATTCGATGAAAATCAACCAAAGCCCACGTTTCAACAAAAAGCCAGACAATTCATTTTTAGATTTTCTTTTACCAACCATAAATGCAGAAAGCCCCGCCAGAAAACAAAAGGTAGGGGCACAAAAGTTGGTGATCCACCGGGTGAAAAAGATGGGTAAAGTACTTTGAGAAGGGTCTGAAGGGTCAAATAAGAAAGCTGAATAATGGAAATAATCTCGAACATGGTCAAGCGCCATGATAACCATCGCCAGGCCTTTTAGGAGGTCTATGGATTCTATTCTGGGTTTTGTAATTGTTTTCATATTAAAATTTGTTTTTTTTAAATAGATAGAAAAGGGGGGGGTAATAGTCCATCTCATAAATAACTCAACCACCATTTTTCTTTGTGAGCTTGTTTATAGGCATCAAATTTTTTGCATATTGGATAAAGCAAAATAATAACTAAAAACCAAATCAGATAAACAATAAGTAAGTTGAAACCAAAACCTTTTAATGCTTCTACTCTGAATGGTAAGGCGGGTAATATCATTTTTTGCCAACCAAAGCCAGTAAACTCGGCCGTGATAAGAGCTAATAAATGAATAAGATAAATGTGTATAATGTAAAAAAAGAATGGAACTCTACCAAAAATACAAAAGAAGTTGACGGCTTTGCCTTTTAGTTTTTCTGTATTTGCTAAAAAAAGCAATGCTCCACCTAATGTTACCAATAAAAATGAAAGAGAAGGTGGGTATTTGCTTAGATTAAAAAATGAGAATATCGTTTGCGTTAAATTGCCGTAATCTTTCCAAGGTAATATATTACCGTAGATATTTACACTTCTTAGAATTACAAAGAGTAAAAGGGCAGAAATGCCAATGATATTAAATAGTTTCCTTCGTTTAGAGGGTTCAAAAGTAGTATTATAATATGAACCAAACCAATAACCCAATGACATCACCGCCACCCATGGTATGATAACATAACCGACTCTAAATTCATGGTCTGCTGTTGTTAAAAATGGTTTGCGCTCGTGCAGAAATGTCCATAGGATATTATCGAAGTGAATGTTATCCAACAAATTATGCCCAAAAATCAAAACACAACTAAAAATAAGTATTACTTTTTTTGGAAGATGCAGGAGTGCAGCTAAAAAAATCATACTTATACCTAATGACCAGATTACTTGAAAAGCGAAAAGTCTAAAAGAAATATCAAAACACCAACCGAAATCCATAATTACCAGTTCTACAAAAACCAACCAAAGCCCACGTTTGAGTAAGAAACTTGATAGCTCTCTGGGTGATTTTCTTTTGCCAACCATTAAGTCTGAAAGTCCTGCCAAAAAACTAAATGCAGGAGCACAAAAGTTGGTGAGAAATCTTGACAAAAAAAGTGGAATGTTGGTGAGTGCTGGGTCGGTTGGGTCAAAAAAGTAAGAGGAATAATGAAAATAATCCCGCACATGGTGTATCGCCATTATTACAATTACTAACCCTTTTAAAAGGTCGAGCGATTCTATTCTGGGTTTTGTGATTGTTTTCATAATTTAATAAAAATATATTTTATACTATCAATTACCAACAAAAACCTAAAATCAAAAACCCATTTAGGACAAAGCCCTATGAAAACTGTCCGAAAGTAGGGTTTTATTTACCGAAGGAGTCTTGCGAAATAGGTTATTGTTTCCTAAATCTAATTTATAAAAATGTTCTATAGTTCTTTTTTGTTTACTATTTCAAGCTTGTTTAATCAACTTTATTTCTTTCTCATTCTCAAGTTTTATTTTCAGCTTACTTAATTTTGGTACATTTATCTTGCTTTTTGGTTTGTATTTACCAGTTATTTTTTTTCTAAAACCTTAAAAGATAACACATTTAGACGTGCGTCAAATTGGAAGATTATTTATAGGTTAAAATTCCGTCGTTAAGGGTACTTTTTTTGAACATTTTTTTGTCGTAAAAATAATTCTGTTCTATTTTCCAAGGCTTTTTGTCTCCCATTTTTGGTAAGCTGTCTATGACTCTCATCACATAACCTGGGTTAAAATCTAGGAATGGTTTTAGAACCATATTAGGGTCATTTTGGATAGGCATACATTGTTTATATCCATTTTGTTCCATGTAATTTATGAGCCTACACGTATATTGATTGGTCATATCACATTTCAGCGTCCAAGAGGCATTGGTGTAACCAAAGGCATAGGTCATATTTGGAATACCGTCAAACATAACGCTTTTGTAGCAGACTTTTTTAGTAAAATCCACTTGTTCACCATCTATTTTAAACACAATATTGTTAAATAATTGCCCATTTAAGCCTGTGGCCGTAACAATAATATCGGCATCGAGAAATTCGCCAGAAACCAACATAATTCCTTTCTCGGCAAATTTTTCAATATGATCTGTAACTATAGATGCTTTTTTCGTCCTTATTGCTTCAAAAAGATCACCGTTTGGGACTACGCATAAACGCTGATCCCAAGGATTATAGCTTGGCTTAAAATGTTTTTCAACGTCGAATTCTTTACCCAATTCTTCAATTAAGAGTTTGCATAATAATTTTTTCATTGTTTCTGGGAAAGACCTTGAAAAAGCATAAGAAATTCGCTGATACAGTATGTTGCGAAAACGATTTATTCGGTACGCCACTTTTAGAGGTAGATTATTATTAATCCAAACGGCTAATTTATCAACATCAGGTTGGGCAACAACATACGTCGGGCTGCGTTGAAGTAGAGTAACGTGAGCCGCTTTTTTTGCCAAATTAGGTAGAATAGTCATGGCGGTGGCACCACTGCCAATTACCACTATTTTTTTATTGCTATAATCCAAGGTTTCGTCCCATTTTTGAGGATGTACGATTGTACCTCTAAAATTATCTCGACCGGCAAAAACGGGTGTATATCCACTTTCATAATCATAATAACCCATACAAAGAGAGAGAAACGAACAGGTAAAAATTGTAGGATTAGGTGAATCACTAAATAATACTCTAAGTGACCAAGTGGCTGTTGCCGACGACCAGGAGGCATGGAGTAATTTATGTTCAAACCGAATATGCTTGTCGATGCCGTTTTCTGTTACGGTTTCTTCTAAATATTGAATGATGTCTTCACGAGGGGCAATACGCTTTGGGTTGGTCCAAGGTTTAAAAGAAAATCCAAACGTGTACATATCAGAATCGGAACGAATACCGGGATACCGAAATAAATCCCAAGTGCCTCCAATGTTTTTACGCCCTTCTAAAATCGTGTAAGTTTTATTCGGGCAATCGGTTTGCATATGATGAGCAGCACTTATGCCGGAAATACCGGCACCAATGATGATAACATCGAAATGAGTAGTAATCATTTTGTTAGTGTCGTGATAAAAACATTTCGTAAAACAAATTTGATTTTCAGATCACAATTAGTGAATATACGCACTAAAAATTTATTTTTCACAGAATACTATATTTCACAAATAACTCAACCACCATTTTTCTTTGTTTTTGGCTTTATAGCGCATATATTTCTTGCAAAAAGGATAGAGTGCTAACACAATGCCAATCCAAACCAAATATACTACAAAGAGTGGATAACCATAAGTTTTAAGCGTTTCACTCATAAAACCTTTACCTGTTATAATCATATCTTGCCAATTACCCCCAAAAATAAGCAAGCCAATAATGGCAAAAACATGAATCACTATCATGTGCAAGAAATAATAGAATAAGGGTACTCTTCCAAAGACTAAAAAGAAATCCGTAACCTTGTTTTTTGTATTTTCATAAACGTTTAAAAACAACATGGCAGGACCAAGTGTAATGCAAAGAAATAAAAGCGAAGGTGGATATTTTGTTATTTTAAAAAATGATAGAATGGTTTTTGTGGTAGTATCTTGAACAGTCCACGGAACTAAATCGCCATAAACATTCAATCCTCTAAAAATAAAAAAGAAAACTATAGATCCAACACCCAACCTCAACAGCCATTTTTTTCTGATGGTTTTATCAAAATCTTTTTGATAAAAAGTGCCAAACAAAAAGCCCAATGCCATTAAACCAATCCAAGGAATAAGGGGATAATGCAAAAAGACCATATAATCAGATCCATTACCCAAAACTTTTTCTTGGTGCAAAAAATACCAAATAATGGATTGGAAACTTTGACCTTGCATAACGATACCATCCAAAGCATTATGCCCCGCAACTAAAATAATACCTATCATCAAAATTATTTTTTTAGGAAGGTATATGAGTATGGATAAACATATCATGCTAAATCCAATGGCAAAAATCACTTGAAATAGCTGCAAACTATAGGTAACATCAAATGTCCAGATAAAAGTATTTACTACAATTTCAAGAAAAATGAGCCAAATGCCACGAGTGAAAAGAAATTTAAAAAGTTGCGTTTTCGATTTATTAGTTCCATATAAAAAGGCAGAAGTACCTGAAAGAAACACAAAAACGGGGGCACAAAAATTTGTTATAAAACGGGTAAAAAACAAGAAAGGTGTTGTGGTTTCTAAATTTGTAGGATCACTATAAAATGAGCCATAATGAAAATAATCTCTCACATGGTCTAATGCCATAATAACCATTACCACACCTCGTAATATGTCAATGGATTCGATTCTGGATTTATCTATTGTTTTCATATTTATTTTTAAATTTGATTTATTGATTAAAAAATTTAGAAAATAAGGGGGCAAAAGGTCATTTCATAAATAACTCAACCACCATTTTTCTTTGTGAGTTTGTTTATAGGTGTCGAATTTTTTACACAAAGGATACATAAAAATGACAACTGATATCCATACGATATACACCACAGGTAAACTAAAACCTTCGCCAGGAACTAAATATCGAAATGGGATTTGAGCGAATTGCGTACCTTCTTGCATTGTATGACCTCGCAAAAGAAAACAGATTAAGCTCACTATATGGAGTACATACCAATGAACGGCATAATAAAACAACGCAGTTCGGCCATAAATTTGAAAAGTATCTGTAATGGGATTTTTAAATTTCTCGATAAATGCTAAAAACAAAAATGCAATGCCAATCGTAACACTCATGAACATCAGTGATGGCGGATATTTGTGAACTTTAATAAAAGAAAGTAGCGTAAAAAGTCCGTTTTTTTGTGTGCTCCAGGCGTGTGGGTCGCCATAAATATTTATGAAGCGAACCACAATAAAAAATATAAGTAGAGCCGCACCTAGTCGGTAAAATAGTTTCTGGCGTTGTGCTATTGAGAATTTCGGTGTAAAAAATATTCCTGAGCAATAGCCTAAAATCATTAAACCCGTCCAGGGTACAAATGGGTAAAGGATAACAAAAGAATGGTTGGGTAGGAATGGATAATTGACACCATTACCATGATGCAGTAAATCCCACCAAAAATTGGGTTTGAAGTTGGGAGATGATTCTATAAAGTCTAATAAATTATGACCAAAAACGACCAACAAACCAAGACCTAAAATGAAGTTGAAAGGTAAGTAA
>JANNWE010000613.1:0-15850 GCA_031414675.1 Cytophagaceae bacterium | reverse complement strand
TACCAGCTGAGCTACGGAATCTTAAAAGATTCTAAAATTAAAAGTGATCCCGCTGGGATTCGAACCCAGGACCCATACATTAAAAGTGTATTGCTCTACCAGCTGAGCTACGGAATCTTATGCTTCTTTCGAAATAGGATGCAAAATTATGAAATTTTGAGTAGAATTCAAAATTGCATTTTAAAATTATTTTTGACTATTTTCTTGATTTCCGTTCAATCTCTTGATACTAAGGCTCAAAATGACATTGCAAAAAAAGCAGATTCTTTGTTTAGTGCAAAAAAATATTTGGAAGCTGCAAAAATATATGAAACTATTGTTAAAGATAGTGAGGTAAATAAGGAAATAATATGTTTAAAACTGGCTTATATCTATGAAAATCTTTCAGATTACCCAAAGACGGTTTATTATCTTAATAATTATTACAATCTTCATCCTAAAGACGAAGTTTTCGATAAGATGAATAATATAGCTTTACAGAATAAGTATTCTGGATTTGAAAGAAGTGATTTAAATTTTGTATTAATATTATATCAGCAATACTATTATTTTATAGTTTACTTTTTCTTATTTATAGGTCTAATAATTCTTGTGATTTTGTTTAGAAGGAAGTTTAATAAACAAGTATTTTTTGTTCGTTACTTTATTGTTTTTGCTTTGTATTTAGGCTTTTTAATAATTTTAATAAACGCTCCAAGTTCCTATAAAACTGCAATTGTTAATAAAAGGGCTTTTTTAAGAGAAAATCCAACTTCCGCTTCGCCAATTATTGGTATTTTAAAAGAGGGAAATAAGATTAATATTATTGGGCAAGAAAATGTTTGGTTAAAAGTGTATAAAAACAAGAAACTATTTTTCATTAATAAAAAAGATATTTGGATATTAGAAGGTTAATTTATAAGCAAAGAGCTATAATTTTTTAAATTCTTTTAGAATTGCCATCTCTAATCCTCTTAATTCTGCTAAGCCTTTTAATCTTCCTATAGCAGAATACCCTGGATAAGATTCATTTTCGTTTTTTTTCTTTAAATCGTCTAGAATTAAATGACCATGGTCTGGTCTCATTGGTATTTCCCAACCTGTATTCCCATTCTTTTCTCTATTTTTTTCCTCCAATACTAAAACTTTCAAAATTTCAAACATGTCTACTTCTCCTTCCAAATGTTGTGCTTCATGAAATACTAATTCTTCTTTTTCAAGAAATTCTTTTTCTATTTTAGTAGACCTTAAATGGGCAAAATATATTCTATCGGCAAAAACTTTAGCTATTTCTATTAAATTATTGTCATTTCTTACACCTAGCGAGCCAGTGCAAAACGTTAGACCATTAGATAATGAAGGGCAAGATTCAAACAAACTTAATAAATCATTCTTAGTTTTAACAACTCTTGGCAATCCTAAAAGAGGAATAGGAGGATCGTCAGGATGAATAGATAGTTTTATTCCATTTTTTTCAGCTGTAGGAATTAATTGTGAAATAAAATAATATAGATTTTCCTTTAATTTATTTTCGTCTATATTCCTATACTCATCAAGTTTTAATTGAAAAGTAGAAATATCAAAGCCTACTTTGGAGCCAGGCAATCCTAACAACACAGTTTTAGACAATTCATCCAATTCTGCGGAATTCATTCTTTCAAATTTTTCTTTTGCTTCTCTTTGTATTTTGTATGAATAGCTATTTTCTGCTTTTGGCCTTTTTAATATCATCAGATCAAAAATAGCAAAATCCAGCCAAACAAAGCGAAGCGCTTTACCTCCATCGGGCATTTCTAAATTAAGCTTAGTTCTAGACCAATCTAAAACAGGCATGAAATTATAGCATACTGTAAAAATTCCAGCCTTAGCTAAGTTACAAAGGGATATTTTATAATTTTCAATATATTTATTTCTACTTTCTAGGCCTTTCTTAATATCTTCATGAACCGGTAAAGATTCTACAACTTGCCAAGATAGCTGGGAATATTTTCGATTATCTTTTTCTATTAAAGATTTTCTTTCCAATATTTCTTCATAAGTCCAAATATCTCCAACTGGAATATGGTGAAGGGCAGTTACAACACCAGTGCAACCTGCTTGTCTTAAATCCATCAGACTAACTGGATCGTTTGGCCCAAACCAACGCATTGTTTGAATCATGAGGTTTTAAATTTAACTTGATTTGTATATTTAAAATTAAGAAAAAAATCGAATTTCTAATAAATATATTTGATTTTGTAAAATATAATAAAGGTTTTAATAATGCGATATTTTTTTTTTTTACTTTTGCCATTCGAATGGCGAGGTGGTGGAATTGGTAGACACGCTACTTTGAGGTGGTAGTGAGCGAAAGCTTGTGAGAGTTCGAATCTCTTCTTCGTCACTAATAAATTAGGCTCAAAGTATTCACTTTTGAGTCTTTTTTTTTATAATTTTCTCCTCGATTTTTTTTTAAATTTTCTATATATTCCTGAATCATAACATTTTAAAGGGCTTTCTGGCAACTTATGGTATAAGGGGATAAAGGCTCCAGCAAATACAGAAAGGCCTCTTGGATTAAACAAATTTAGCCATCCTGTTAAGTTATCTGATCCAACAAAAAAACCTGAGTACCTAGCCGAAAACCCTATATTTATATTTTGATAATTATTATCTAAAGAAATAGGTACTGATATCATATAATTTTTCTTATCATATCTAGGGATCACTGAAATTCCTGAATATCCAACAGGCCCTATTTTAGAACTTTGAAGTAGATATTGCCTCCAAATAATATTTAAATAAAGATTAGGTTTGAAATTGTAATCGAAAGTTGTTATTGCTGAAGCTGGGGTGTACATCAAAAAATTTCTAACAAAAGTAGGATTGGTTACATTATAAACCTGTTCTGTTGAAGAAATTAATTCCTCATATCCATTTATTTTATTATAATTACCGGGAAGTATTTGGTCATTTTTTGAATAGATTTCATTCGTCCTAACAAAATTATCAGAATTAAAACGAATAAAGCCAATGTCAACTATTGAAAATCCTATTTTATATAAATACTTATTTTTTGTTGGATCTGTAAATCCTTTTCCATTATTATTTCTAGAAAATGACATAACATCAGGTCTAAATTCATAGATTAAACCCAAATCTCCACCAAATCCTTTTCCAATTCCCGAAAGTTTTGTCATTTGATCTGTAAAAACTGTAGCATTCAAGCCATTATGAATACTTGCCAGTGCATAGGTTGCTTCTGTATAAGGCAGATTAATATTTTGTTTTTTATTATCCGTTGGAGATGTTATGACATTAAAAGCAAAATTATTTACTAAAATATTAACAGCCATATCACTTACTAAATATTTTCCTGTTATTCCAATTTTCAAAAATCTTTCTTCATCTTTTAAAATTACTTTTGCCAATGAGCCAAAAAATTCATTGTAATAACCGCTGTTTAAAACTATTTTTTGATTTTCAAATGTTTTACCAATTAGATTGGAAGATTTTGTTCCTTCTACAATTGCGAGACCTACTTCAGGAGAATTTTGGCTTATAGAAGTTAGAAATCGATAACGTACTCCAGCAGCAATTCCTAATCCTATTTTTTTAAAATCAAAGTGAAATGCTGGACCTTTTAATTCAGCATTGGCAAACATATTTACCTTTTTTTTCTGGGTTTTTGGGGTAATGTATTCTGATCGCCAAAGGATTAAAGTTCCATTGCTATTTTTATATTCTGAAGGTACGCTCTGAGTAATAAAACTTAGAAAAGAATAAGGAGCCGTCCACCTAGCATAATTGTTTTGAAAATCAAAACCTACACTCGCTAAGTTTAAAGAAAATTTCTCTCTTGTATCTACTGCATTTGCGGGATTAACAGCAATCGCATTGGGCCCGATGTAATTGCTACCTATAATTCCTAAAAAATTTTGAGAAAAAATTGGATAGGATAGTAAAAAGAAAAAAAATAGTTTGTATTTTGAACCCTTCAAAATTCCACTTGAATTATTTAACACAAAAATATTACTTTTTATAAGTACTAAGCTAATTTAACCAAAGAAAAAATGAATAATAATTTTTCAGATTATCAAACAAATTCCTTTTTTGATGAACTTGTCAACGAACGAAATTCTCCGAGAAAAGGAAATGAATTGATTTATGAATTTATCAATAAACTAAGTGTTGAAGAATTAAAATCTAAACAAAAAAGTTTAGAAATGGCCATGATTAATATGGGAATTACCTTTAATGTGTATTCTGAGGAAGGAGGCACTGAAAGAATTATTCCTATTGATATAATTCCAAGAGTAATAAACGCAAAAGATTGGAGTAAATTAGAAAAAGGATTAATCCAAAGGATTTTTGCTTTAAATGAATTCTTAAAAGACATATATTCAGACCAAAAGATATTAAAAGATGGAATTATTCCTAAAGAAGTAATTTTTTCTAGTAAAGGTTATCTTAAAGAATGTATGGGAATAAGGCCACTTAAAGATGTATTTATTCATATTACAGGTTCTGATTTAATAAGAGATGAAAAAGGGCAATTTGTAGTATTAGAAGACAATTTAAGATGTCCATCTGGAGTTTCTTATATGCTACAAGGACGAGAGTTATCAAAACAGGTATTGCCTAAATTGGTTTCTAAGGCAAAGGTTCGGTCAATATCAGAATATCCTGAAAAACTTTTTGATGTATTGAGTTATATATCAGGTAAATCTGAGCCTACTATTGCTGTTTTAACTCCTGGTATTTATAATTCTGCTTATTATGAACATTCTTTTTTAGCTCAACAAATGGGTGTTGAACTGGTAGATTATAGAGATCTGGTGGTTGAAAATGATAAAGTAAAAATGAGAACCACAAAAGGTTTTAAAACAGTGGATGTAATTTATAGAAGATTGGATGATTTGTTTATTGACCCTTTAAATTTCAACAAAGAATCGATGATTGGTATTCCCAATCTATTTAATGCCTATAAAAAAGGAAATGTAGGTTTAGCAAATGCATTAGGCACTGGTGTGGCAGACGATAAAGTGGTATATGCCTATGTACCCAAGATGATTAAATATTATTTAGGTGAGGATGCTATTATTCCAAATGTGGAGACTTATCTATGTGGAGAGGACGAGAGTAGGACCTATGTTTTGGAACATATCGAGAAATTAGTGGTGAAAGAAGCAAATGAGGCAGGAGGGTATGGAATGCTAATAGGCCCAAAATCAACGAAAGCCGAACAGGATATGTTTAGAGAAAGAATAAAAGCTAATCCAAGAAACTATATTGCTCAGCCTACAATTTCACTTTCTACCTCTCCTTGTTTAGTTGATAGTGATATTGAAGGAAGGCATGTCGATTTAAGACCCTATATATTGTTTGGAGAAGAAATTTATGTAACACCCGGAGGACTTACCCGAGTAGCCTTAAAAAAAGGGTCTCTGGTAGTTAATTCCTCGCAAGGAGGCGGTAGCAAAGATACCTGGGTTTTAAAAGATTAAGCTAATATTATTGGGAATCATCCCAAACTTAGATAAATTTGTGAAAAATATGAAATTAATGAATACTTCGGATATCAAAAACGGTTTAATAATTGGAGGCTTAATTGTGATTGCTGCTTTGTCTAGATTAATAGATCACCCTATGAATTTTACCCCAATTGCTGCAATTATTCTTTTTGGTGCTGCTGTAATTCCAAATAAAATATTAAAGTTTACATTTCCTTTTTCAGTTATACTTTTCAGTGATTTTTTAATTGAAATTATCTCAGGTTCAGGATTTCATTCTGGAACATCAATAGTTTATTTAGGTTATGCTTTGATATTTTCTTTTGGATTTTTTTATTTAAAGAATTTTAGTCCAATTAAAATTGTTATTGCTTCTTTGCTAGGATCTTCTATTTTCTTTTTACTTACCAATTTTTCTTTTTTTTACCCTGCAGCGATAGTTTCTAACCCAGCTTTAGGTATTTATTCCCGAGATTTGTCTGGAATTTTAACTTCTTATAGTGCAGGTGTTCCTTTCTTTAAAAATATGCTTGTCGGCGATTTAATCTTTAATGGCTTATTATTTGGGGCATTTTATTTATTTAAGGCTAAAAAAGTTTTAAAAATTACCAATACTAATTACTAATTTTTATTATAAACATTATTTTTTAAAATGTTTGAGAATATCAATTCTCAAACATTTTTTTTAATCAGCATCATGATATTATCAAATTATACATTTAGTATATCTGAGGAAGCATCAAAAAACTTTGAAGCTTGGATAAAACTAGAAATCAGCCAGAGTTTTAAAGAAGTTTCTAATCTTATAAAAGTAAAAACTTTGAAATTACTAACTGAATTAGAAACGGATTCAGTTAATTATGCAGTTCAGTTTTATTTTGCTGAAGAAAGCCAGGTTATAGAATTTGACAAGAATGAATTTTCGGATTTATTAAAGAAAGTACATCTTTTATTTACTGGGAAATATGCTTATTTCCATACCGTTTTAAAAGAATTTTAATCAAAAAGTGGCCAATTTACTTTTAGCATAAAGGCTCTGGGCATTGCCAAATAATATGGAGATGTATAAAAACCTTGAGAAAAAAGCCCTTGGTTTGCATGTCCGAATTTAAACATAAGTCGAACTTTGTTCACATTTAGAGCAACGAAAGGATCAACAACCGGAAATCCCCAAACATAAAATTCATTTTGCAAATAGAATTGTTGTAACATTGGAGCGTAGGAATCTGCTAGATATTTTGATTTAAAGTAAATATCCAAACCCGTATAAATATCCAAAACCTTGGCATATCTAATTTTAAATTCAACATGGGTATTATTAATTATTTTTGGTACTCTGAAAATAGAACTAGATGTATTTAAAGTAATAATATTTTGGTTTGAAATCACAAATTTTGATTTAGATAGATTTAGAAACGTTTCAATACTTAAAATATTAAAAGGAGTGCTTGCTTGTACTGCTTTCATTTTAGTATCATAATAGATATAATTTCCATAAATAGTATTGGAAATACTAGGTTTAAAACTAAAATTCTTAATAGCTAAATGGTAACTCGCTGAAATAAATGTATTAAACTGATTTTGAAAATTGTTTTTTAATTCAAAAATGGGATTATAATAGTTTTCAGAGAAAATACTTGGAGGAGTAAATGCTTGATAAAATTCTCCTGAAAGCCCTTTAAATTTTATTTTTCCACTGACTAGGTATCCTAAATTGGAACTAAATTCGGTTTCAATTATTATGTTATTGGTACTATCTTTTAAATAATATGCGGCTTGTCCTCCAATAAATACTTCGCTTTTTGATTTGATTTGATATTTAGAGGGAAAATTTGAGTTCAAATTAAATATTCTATATTTTGCAAATGCGCGATAATCAAAACCTCTGTATCTACCTTTTAATCCAAATTTGTTTGTATAAGTTTTAAATAGATTATTCGTTAATAAAGTATCAATTGAAGGGTTTAATCCTGGCAAATTGTAACTTTTTTTAAGAACATTAGTTTGAAGCAAATAATCTGTGAAAAAATATTTTTGTCGGTTCACATCTAGTATGTGAAAGACCTGAAATCCATTTTTTAATTTATATTGATGGAATAAGTGCATATTATTCCATCGTTCTCTGCTACTAACCGATGTCCCAAATTGTGATTGATAATTATTTCTATAACTCCCAAGAAGGTCTTTTGGCAAAATTGACAAGTTATCTTTTTCATCAATGCCTCCTTGCTCGTTTTGTAAATGGTTAAAATGATAAAAAACGCCTAAAACCTGATATTTTTTGTTTTTTGAAATATAATTACTGGATAAATTATAATTCCAATGATCAATTAACCTGTCTTCTACGGTTGAGGCATCAATTTGTTTAGATGAATTAAATTTAGTAACATCTAAGGTGAGGTTCAATCGAGAATTGATATTTTGAGAATGTGTAAAATCTAATTGGCTATAGCCTTTAAACCCTTGGATATACAATAGATTAGTAAAAGGAGATCTAGTATTATAATATTTTATTTCTTGTAATTTAGGAGCATATAAATTGAATACATCTTGCCCCATTTGTCTTTCAACTGAATAGGATGGCTTAAAAAAAATAGCTTTAGAGGCTGTACCAACATTTCCTAAGTCTTGATAGAGCCAATTATTTCTTAAAATAGGGTCTGAAATATAAAATTTTGAAATTATGGTGTCAGGATTGGATTTTAAAGAGGAGTTGTTCAATAAATCGTGTTCAAAAATGAAGTTTACACTATTTGGCCCATAAATCTGTACAGTAGAATCATCTAATACTTGAACTTGTGAAAAGCATAAGTTGCTAATTAAAATACTGACAATTATTAAAAAAAAACGCATAATAACCTATTTCTGTATAAATTTAAATGCAAATAACGCAAAATTAAATGGATTTGAACTTATTGTATGTATCAAAAATTAAGTCCATAAAGGCTTCTTCCTCTTCTATTTTTACTTTGGTTTTTACCACATAAAAGAGCTTTAACTTCTTTTTTGAAATTATATTTTCAATTTTCACATAATCTTTTTGGGTAGTAACAATTGGAATATTTGGATTTGTTTTTAAAATTCCTTCTATTTCACTCTTTAAATAGGAATGATGGTCATTATAGGAATATGTTTTTATTACCTCAAAGTATTTTGCGATCGAATTTGAAAAATAATTGTTATTAGCTAATCCTGAAACTACAATTGCCTTGGCATCTGATTCTAAAACTTCATTTTTAAAATTTTTTGGAGGGTCATTTATGAAAAGAGAAAAGAAAATTGGCTTGCTTGAATATTTACTTATTTTTTTAATAAAGGTATATCTATCATTATCATTTAAAGATAGAGGACATTTAGTAACTATTATCAGGTCTGCTCTATTTGCAGAATTTCTTGATTCTCTTAAATCGCCAGACGGCAACACCAAGTCATTAAAGAAAGGTCTATTAAAATCACAAAGTAAGATTTGAAGTTGAGGAAGTATATATCTATGTTGGTATACGTCATCTAAAATTAGGAAATTTGTTTCAGGATATTTCTTTATCACTTTTTTATAACCTAAGACTCTTTCTTCTGAAACAAAAAACTTCGCCTTTTTTTTATTTAAATTATAGAGCATGAGTGGTTCGTCTCCTACATCTTTTGCTGTTTTGGAATTATTTATTTCAATAAATCCTTTTGTAGTTCTTCCATATCCTCTACTCAATACTGCAATATTATTAAAACCCAATTTCGAAATTAAAAAATCAGCCATAGGAGTTTTGCCTGTGCCACCAATGGTTAAATTTCCAATTCCAACTGTAAAAATTTCAGGATAAAAGGTTGGAATTAATTTAGAATCAAACAAGACATTTCTTATAGTTGTTATAATTTTGTAAATTATAGCAAAAGGTCTTAAAAAATATTTCCTAAAATAATTCATCTATGGCTTTAAAGGCTGAACAATACAAAAGTACGCTAAATTTTAGATTTGATGCAGGAACTTCTAGAGGAGTTTTAAAAAATAAAACCTCCTTTTTTATTAAGCTTTTTGATGATCAACATCCAGAATGTTTTGGATTAGGGGAAGCCGGCCCTTTAAAAGGTTTAAGCTCTGATTTTTTTACTGCTGAAAAGAAGCTACAAGAAATGATAGAGTTAATTAATAATGAGGTAATTACATTTCAAAATTTTGACTTAAGTTTAAAAAAAATAAACAATTATTCCAGTGTTGTTTTTGCTTTGGAATCGGCTTTTTTGGACCTGAAAAATGCAGGAAATAGAAAGATATTTGAAAACGATTTTTATAAAAATAATAAACAAATAGAGATCAATGGATTAATATGGATGGGAGATGTATCTTTTATGCAAAAACAAATTAAAGATAAAATTAAAGATGGCTTCAAAACAATTAAAATTAAGATAGGTGCCATAAATTTTGATCAAGAGTTATTTATTCTAAAATCTATTAGAAAAGAATTTTCAGCGGAAGAAATGACTTTAAGGGTGGATGCCAATGGAGCATTTGAATATAAAAATGTATTGGAAAAACTTAAAGCTTTATCCAAGTTTAAAATTCATAGTATTGAACAGCCAATTAAAGCTGGTAATGTAGAGGAAATGGCCAAATTGTGCGAAATTTCTCCTATTCCTATCGGATTGGATGAAGAATTATTGGGAAAGGAAGAAAACAAAATCCAGTTATTATCTTTAATTAAACCTCATTTTATTATTCTTAAACCGAGTTTAATGGGCGGATTTAGTGGTTCTAATAGTTGGATTGATGCAGCTGAGAATCTAGGTATTCAATGGTGGATTACCTCAGCATTAGAATCAAATATCGGTTTAAATGCCATTTGCCAGTTTACGGCGGAATTTGACAATAAACTTCCTCAAGGGCTTGGAACTGGACAACTTTTTGAAAATAATTTTGATTCTCCTTTAACAATTTCAAAGGGAAATATTTTTTATGATTCTGACAAAAAATGGGATTTGAAATTATTTTCTTAAACCCAGTTTATTCCCTTTTTTAATTGATCTAAAGTTTGTTTTTCTTTTGAATCTTCTTCGACTATAAAATTATAGTTCCAGTCTGCATGTGGGGGCAAACTCATTAAAATTGATTCTGTTCTACCGTTCGTTTCCAAACCAAATTTGGTCCCTTTATCACACACTAAATTAAATTCTACATATCTTCCTCTTCTTATTAATTGCCATTTTTTATCAGCTTCGGATATTTGTTTTTCAAAATTTGATAACATTAAATGACAATATATTGGAGCGAAAGATTCACCAATAGATTTTGTAAAATTATAAAGTTCTTCCTTTGAATGAGTGGTATTAGTTTTTGGAATAAGTTGGTCTGGCCTCAAATAGTCGTAAAATATTCCCCCAATTCCTCGGGTTTCATTTCTGTGCGGTATGTAAAAATAATCATCCGCCCAATTTTTAAAAGAATCATAAAATAATGGATTATGGGCATCACATGATTTTTTTAAAAAGTTATGAAACCATTTAGCTTGCTCGTCTATTATAAAATGTGGGGTTAAATCTATTCCTCCACCAAACCAGCAATTTCCATTTGAAAGTTCAAAATACCTCACATTCATATGTATAATAGGCACATGAGGATTCTCAGGATGCATAACAATAGAAACTCCAGTCGCAAAAAAATCTAAAGCTTCATTAATATTTAATTGTTTTTGCAGGGGTTCGGATAGTGTGCCTTCTACCGCAGAAAAATTCACCCCTCCCTTTTCAATAATTCTGCCATTGGAAAAAACTCTTGTTCTTCCTCCTCCCCCGCTGGTATGTTCCCAAACATCTTCAATGTACTTAGATTTCCCATCCGTGTTTTCAATTTCTAAACAAATTTGGTTTTGTAGGCTTTTGAAGTATTCAGAAATTTCATTTTTGCTAATCATATGCTAAAATTGAATTGCAAAAATACTAAAAAATCATAAAATTGAATCTTAAAATATGGTAAAAAATATTGGTTGGTTATGTTTAACAAACTATCTTTTGAAATCTTTTTTTATAATATAAGGGTTTTTATTCCCCTAAAATATAACTTTAAATCAAATTAGATTAATTTTGCAGCTCATTAAAAATTGACATGGATTTTTCTAAGCTTATACGCAAACATATTTTAAATTTGACACCCTATTCTTCCGCACGTGACGAATATACTGGAAAAGAGGGAATTTTTCTTGACGCAAACGAAAATCCCTATTCTTCAGTCACTGGTGATTTATATAATAGATATCCAGATCCTTATCAATCGGAAGTAAAAGTAAAATTAAGTCATTTAAAAGGAGTAAAACCGGAGAATATTTTTTTAGGAAATGGTTCCGATGAGCCAATAGATTTATTAATAAAGGCAACTTGTGAGCCCAAAGAAGAGAACATAGTAATAATGCCTCCAACTTATGGAATGTATAAAGTATGCGCTGATATTCAACAAGTTAAAATACAAAATGCTCCTTTAACTGAAGAATTTCAGATTGATTTAGATAATGTTTTTGATGCTGTAAATACAGCTACTAAAATTATTTGGGTTTGTTCACCTAATAATCCAAGTGGAAATTTGCTAAGTAAAGATGACATTGTACAGATTATTAAGGCTTTTCCAGATAAGTTGGTAGTAATTGATGAAGCCTATGTTGATTTTGCAAAATCTACATCTTTTGTATCTCAATTAAATGAATTTGAGAATCTAGTTGTATTACAAACCTTTTCTAAAGCTTGGGGAATGGCTGGATTACGTCTTGGAGTGGCATATGCACATCCTGAATTAATTAAAATTTTAAACAAAATTAAATATCCATATAATATTAATATTTTAACTCAAGAAAAGTTGATCATTGCCCTGGAAAATGAGCCCTCTAAAGATGAATTTGTAAGAAAAATAGAAATTGAAAAAAGAAAATTAAAAAAAGATTTATTGGAACTTTCAATAATTGAAAAAATATTTCCAAGCGATTCGAATATGTTATTGGTTAAATTTAAAGAGGCAAAAAAAGTTTTTGAGTTTTTATTAGAAAATAAAATAATAATAAGGGATAGGTCAAATGTGGCTCTATGCGACAACTGTCTTAGAATTACTATTGGTACTTTGGAAGAGAATACTTCGCTAATAGAAGCTTTAAAAAAATACTAAAAAATCAAAAACCTTCTAAAAAGTCAATTTAAAAGGTTTTTGATTGAGGTGGAGAAGATCGGGCTCGAACCGACGACCCCTTGACTGCCAGTCAAGTACTCTAGCCAACTGAGCTACATCCCCTAATAATTGTAAAAGTAAGTATAGAATTTATTAAACGCAAACTTTACCAACCAGCAACCATAAAATTTATCCCCTTAACAACTGACTGTTTATTGCCATTATAATAAGGAACAGCTAAATAAGGTTCCAAAATAAAATATCCTAAAACATTCACTCTTAAACTTATGCCTGTTGTAACGATTGGGCTAGTTTTAAAATTAAAGTTATTGGTTCCAAAGGAAATAGTATTGTGAGTTTCTCCTATTTTTCTATTTTGTGACCAAGCCATTCCAGCATCAAAAAAGAAGTTTAAATCGGATGGTAAATATTGGAAATCAATAAGTGCAAGCTTTTTTGGACCCGTAAATGGCAACCTAATTTCAAAATTGGCTAAAGCAATTTGTTCACCTTGAAGATTTTCTGGACTAATTAATCCTACTTGCTGAGAAAGAGCATTGCCCCAAAACCCATGCATATTCCAAGGAAACCCCAAGTAAAGTGGGTTTATTGAATTTAAAAGTGATAAATTGCTTGGGTTCAATCTTCCATTGTAAATAATTCTACTTGCAAAACTAAACGGCTTTAAATATTTATATTTCCTTGCGTCTAACAAAATTGAGTTATAGCTAGTTTTGCCTTCGAATTTAGAGATTTCTAATCTAAATCGGTACCCTTTTAATGGAGCTATGGTACCAAAAGTAGTATTATCTCCAACAAAAGCAACATTTAATTGTGCCAAATTAAAATTATTAAATCCGCTTTCTGCTGAACTTACTTTCTTAGATCTTCCGCTTGAATAAGGCACAAAATCATAGACATTGCCGGTGGAGCCCACCCCTATTTTCCCAAATTGAGGATATACCCTACTGTTAAAAGAATACCAATTTAATGCAGCCCCCAATTCTACTCTAAAATACTTATTGAATGGCCTAAGAATGAAAAAACTTGCTTCATCAATTAATAATCTATTAATTTTTTGGTTTACCTCTGCATCATAATACCTTAATCCTTTGGCATTAATATTTAATGTGTCTTTAATTATAAAAGTTGTTTCACCTAAAAATCTATAAGAAATATGAGAATATGAAGCTCCAAATTGCCATGGCTTTTTTTGATTTAAATACAAAATTTGACCACCAATATCTTGAATTTCACCATTCATTGCTAATGTACTCATTACTTGGTTATTACCGAGTATATCACTAAACAATGCCGACACTCCTCCTCCTAAGCCAGATCCAAATCTGGAGGAACTTAATCCAATTCCTGAATTGGCCAAGTAGTCTAATTTGAATTTAGGTTTAAACTTAAATTCCTTAATTTCATGTTCATGATTACTTATTTCATTTAAATGATGGTCCAAGTTTTTTTGAACAATATCGTTCCCTTCCAGAATTTGACTATTGGAAAATTTAGAATCCAATATTTTCTTTCTGTTTTCAATATTAATATTCAACAGATCATTTTCAGAAGCTTTTATAATAACATATTTATTATTTTGAAAATAATTATATACAAGTTCACCGGTTTTGGTAGCAATGCTCAAAGCAGGAGAATAAGGGGTTATTCCAGAGATTCCTGTTAAATAATCCGTTAATTGGAATGTTTTTTTATCCTTAATATCATATTTAAACAAATTCCTAAATCCTTCGAAATCACTTAAGAAATATATATTCTCTCCGTCTAGACTCAAAATTGGATTAAAATTATCTGAAGAATTTAGAAAATCAAATGATTCAATCTGGTTAGTTCGAACATTAATTCTGGAAATACTAAACTTATTTTTTTCTAAATTATTTTTGCCCCCGACTCTATCACTCACAAAATAAATCCACTCTCCTAACCAATAAGGTTGAATATCTGAAAAATCGTCATTTGTTAAGTTGAAAACCTCGGAAGTTCTTAAATTTAATACGTATAAATCAGATGCACCTTCTTTAAGACCAGAAACTACAATTGAGTTACCATCTGGAGACCAAAAAGGATTTGTAAAAGAAGAGACGCCCATTAATTCTACTGTCTTCTTATTTCCATTTATGATATCTAAAATTAATAGTTTATTTTTTCCTTTTGATTGAATGACAAGAGCTAATTTTTGACCATCTGGTGACCATGCCACTGAAGTCTCAATAAAACTATAAGAATCTATACGATTTCCCAAATCAGAACTTTCTATTTTCTTAATTAAATTACCTGTTTTTGCGTCTGAAATATATAGGTCGTTAGAAAGCACATTTTTTGAAGAAATATAGGCTATTAATTTCCCATCGGGACTTATTTTTGGGGAAACATTCATTTCAGAGCTATTTTTCTCTGAAATTAGGGTTTGTCCTCTTGCTAATATTTCTTTTTCTTTTTTTAAAAATGAGTATTTTTGAATAATATCATTTTTGAATTTTTCGGAAAAATGATCTATATCTAACTTGAATACGCTGTAGAAACCTTCATTTATCCCGTATATTGAAGTTTGTTTAAATAATGGTCTAATGATATCGTCTCCATAAAGTGCAGTCACATAAGTCCAAAAAACTTGCCCCCAGCGATAAGGAAAATATTTATTTTCCTTAGTTATTAAATCTTTGATACTTGGGATGTCTCCACTATGGACTGCATCTCTTAACCACATTGCAGTATGTGGGTCTTCTCTGCCCAAAGTCATATATTCAGCTAAACCTTCTACCATAAAAAGCGGCAAATTTTGTAAGTCGCCATGTATTGAGGAATCTTTTCCAAAAATCATAGATTGATATTGAAATACATGAACCAATTCATGACCTAAAACATGATTTGTTTGCCTTTTAGTAAACATTATCGGCATCACAACTCGGGTTTTCAATTGCTCAGTAATTCCTCCCGTTCCCTCACTTATCTGACCATCTATTGCAGTGGTTTCTTGGAATTCTGGATGATTATTATAAATTATTATTGGATTAGGCTTTAGAAATGCTATTTTAAAGACTTCCTGATGAATTTTGTACCAGTTTTCTGAATTGTTAAGGATTTCAGATGCTATTTTTTTGTTTTCTAAATAAGAATACAATTCAAAATGGGCAGTTTGTAGTACTTTGAAATTATTAGTATTATTTCTTTGTTTATTTTGTCCAAAATATTGTGCCTGAGCAATTGAGGTCTCATAGGT
>JANNWE010000612.1:0-27110 GCA_031414675.1 Cytophagaceae bacterium | reverse complement strand
TTCAATTCGGTATTATTAAAAGATTTTAATAATTTTGCTCACTAACAATAACATCTTTCATTAATGCAAAAGATAATCATTTTTATACTACTATGTTTTGGTGTTTTCTTCGCAAATGCTCAACACAATATAATTCCTGCACCTGTAAGTTTCGAATCAAATCAAAGCATGTTTATGCTTGATAATCAAACAAATATTGATTTAAAAGTCAACAATCCAGAACTCAAAAAAATGGTTGAAAACTTTCAGAATTTTTTAAAAATTGCCGGTTTAAACCTTGCTTTCAAAACAGTTCCCAACCCAGATAGAAGCAACAAAGTTATTGTCATTGATTTATTTAAAGCCCAGAATACCGAATTAGGCAAAGAAGGATATACACTAGAAGTTAAAGATAATATAATTGAAATTTTAGCGAATACTAATGCTGGTATATTTAATGGATTACAAACCCTAAGACAGATGTTACCTGCAAGTTTTGAGTCGAATGAACGAGCAATGGGAATAGGAATGCTAATGGGTTGCAAAATAAAAGACTATCCGAGATTTGGCTGGAGAGGCTTAATGTTTGACGATAGCCGACATTTTTTTGGAGTTGAAGCCGTGAAAGCCTATATCGACAAGATGGCTCAATATAAATTTAATGTGTTTCATTGGCATTTAACTGACGACGAAGGTTGGAGAATTGAGATTAAATCACTTCCAAAACTCACCGAAATTGGAGCATGGAGAGTAGAGCGATTCGGTAGATTTGGCGATACACGCCCCTACCCAAAAGAAGGAGAAAAAGCGACTTACGGTGGTTTTTATACACAAGAACAAATAAAAGATATAGTAAAATACGCTACTGAAAGAAATGTAACAATAGTTCCAGAAATAGACGTTCCTGGCCATAGTATGGCAGTGCTAGCTGCATACCCTGAGCTTTCCACCCTTAAAAAACCAACGTTTGTAAACCCAGGATCTAAGTTTGCCGAGTGGTTTGGCAATGGAACCTTTGAGATGTTAATTGAAAATACTTTAAACCCAGCAGACGAAAAAGTATATGATTTTGTAAACAAAGTAATGACCGAGGTTGCAACACTTTTCCCTGGGCAGTACATACATATGGGTGGGGATGAAAGTTACCATGGCTTTTGGGAAAGAGACGCAAATGTTCAGGCTTTTATGAAGAAAAATAACATAAAAGATACCCACGAGCTGCAAAGCTATTTTGTAAAACGTGTTGAGAAAATTGTGAGTAGTAAAGGCAAAAAGCTTATTGGATGGGATGAAATATTAGAAGGTGGCCTGGCCCCTGGTGCCGCGGTAATGAGTTGGAGAGGCATGAAAGGTGGAATTGAAGCCGCAAAAATGGGTGTACCTGTAGTTATGACTCCTACAGATTACGCTTACATAGATTATACACAAGGAGATAAAAGTGTTGAAAATCCAATATATAAGGACCTAAGTCTAGAAAAAACGTATTCGTTTGAACCCGTTCCAATGGAAGTTGATTCAAAATACATTCTAGGTGGGCAGGCTAATCTTTGGACTGAAGTAATTCCAAATCTTCAATTTGCTTATTATATGACCTATCCAAGATCTTTTGCAATGTCTGAGGTATTATGGAGTCCTAAGGAAACCAAAAATTGGATTGGATTTATCAACCGTACAGAATCACACTTTTCTAGATTCGATGCTGCCAAAATTAATATTTCAAAAGCAGTTTATGAACCAATAATAAATGTGAAAAAAGAAGGTGAAAAAATAATGGTCGAGCTGACTAATAATGTACCCAATACTGAAATCTATTATTCTATTGACAACACCTATCCTGTCAATTATGCGAAAAAATATCTTGGAATATTTGAAGTACCCAAAGGGAATTTGAGTTTAAGAACGCAGTCCTTTAGAAGTGCCCAACCTTTAGGTCGTGAATTAATAATACCATTTTCTGAATTAGAAAAAAGAGTTAAATAATCTTTACCTTAGATTTTTTCAGAATGAGTCTTTGAAATATGGTATAAAATTAGTGCCTGCTTTTTTCAAATTATTCTCTTTTGCTTACAAATACAGCTTAAGAATCATAATACTACTTCTTGACATATTTAAAAACGAATTATTTAAATTAAATTTTTTAAATAAAAATACATTCAAGGCATAATAATTGCTGTCTATTTTAAGTTAATAACCAAATTTTTTAAATCAACATGATTTCAAATTTTTCTATAGTTTTCACACTTTTTTTACATATTTTTTCTTACAGTTTTGCTCCAAGTTACAATCATATTGCCCAGAAATACAGTATTCATGGGATAGATCTTTCACATCATCAAAAAAATATTGACTGGGGTCTAGTATCTGAGCAAGATGAGTTTAAGGTTAGTTTTTGTTTTTTGAAAGCAACAGAAGGTGCTACATTTCAAGATACCAAATTTCAGAATTATTGGAAACAATGCAGGGATGCTGGTATTCCCAGAGGTGCATACCATTTTTATCATCCAAGCAAAACTGCGGCAGAACAAGCTAAAAACTTTATAAATTCGGTTCGTTTAGAAGATGGAGATTTAGCACCAGTTCTCGATTTTGAAAAAGACTCTCCTTCTGCAAACGTGACCTCAGTTAGAAAAAATCTTTCAAAATGGATTCAAATAGTGGAAAGACACTACGGAATAAAACCAATCATCTATACTAATGTTTCTATATATAATAAATACATTAAAGGACATTTCAAAAACAACACTCTTTGGTTGGCAGATTATAAATCCAATAACATTCATGATTCGGTAAAAAACCCAAATTTAAAGTTTTGGCAATACACAGAGAAAGGCCGTTTAAACGGTATCTCTGGCCTTGTAGATATTAATGCATTTATGGGTGAAAAAACAGATTTTGAAAACTTAAAAATTGGCAATACAGATATAGAAATAGAAATAGAATCTGTGAGTTCTAGGTAATTACTGATTTCTATTCTTCTTAGGAATTACATATTTACATGCAGTCCATATAGAATCAATGGCACATATTTTCACATCTACAAAACCATGTGCTATTGCCGTTGATTTAGCCGAGTGATAATCTATATCTGAAACTACTCCTGATGTTTTTTTTGGCCACGAAATCCAAATCATTCCGTCCTGATTCAATCTTAATGCGTTCTTTTTAAATACTAATTGAAGTAGATCAAGCTTAGTTTCAAAAATATGAACAAAATCTACTTGTTCTCCTTCCTCTGCTTCTATAACTTCAGGTATTTCAATGAGTAAATCAAAATAGTTGTCAGGTATTTTCTCTAAGACTACCTTTTGGCCATCCTTTAAGCCTAACTTTTTAAAAAGTGGATTCCCCATTTCTTCCTTTTAAAAACAATTTCCATTTAATTATTTTATTATTCAAATAAACCAATTCTTTTTCAAATTGGAAATAATTGTTTAACTTTATTCAATTCAGAAAACTAAAATTGCAATTCATGAAAATCCTTAAAAATATTTTTTTAATTTCTACTGTTTTACTACTTAATGCATGCAAAACCTCGAAAATAGCTTTGCCAAGTCCAGTTTTACCTATACCAACAGCAAATCAATTAAATTGGCATGAATTAGAAACTTATGCATTTATACATTTTACAACCAATACTTTTACCGGAAAAGAATGGGGCTTTGGGGACGAAAGTCCTGACTTAGTAAATCCTACAGAAATGAATGTAGATCAATGGGTAAAAGTAATAAAAGACGCTGGATTAAAAGCAGTTATACTTACTTGCAAACATCACGATGGTTTTGTACTCTGGCCAAGTAAATTCACCAATCATTCTATTGCCGCTAGCCCATATAAAAATGGAAAAGGAGACATTGTTAAAGAAGTATCAGAAGCTTGTAAAAAATATAATTTAAAGTTTGGTGTATATCTTTCCCCATGGGATAGAAATAGAGCCGATTATGGTACTGCATCTTATATTGCGTATTACCGTAACCAACTTAAAGAACTTTTTGCCGCCTACGGCCCTATATTCGAAATGTGGTTTGACGGTGCAAATGGTGGAGATGGTTTTTACGGTGGAAGTAATGAAAAACGCAAAATCGATGGAAATTCCTATTACGATTGGCCCAAGACCATTTCAATGGTAAGAGATTTAGAGCCCAAAATACTGTTTTTCTCAGATGCTGGGCCAGAAATACGATGGGTTGGTAATGAGAGAGGTTTGGCAGGTCGCACAAACTGGAATTCCATAAGTATAGATACTTTATTTGCGGGTAAGGCTAAAATTGAAGGGCTATTGAACACAGGTCATGAAAACGGAAAAGATTGGGTACCTGCCGAGGTTGATGTGAGTATTAGACCGGGATGGTTTTATCATAAAGAAGAAGACGAAAAAGTAAAATCAGCGGAAAAACTATTTGAAATTTACTTGACATCTGTGGGTAGAGGCTCCAACCTACTTTTAAATATTCCTCCTGACAGAAGAGGCCTTATACATGAGAATGATGTAAAATCGCTAATGGATTGGAGAAAAATGTTGGACGAAAAATTTGGAAAAAATTTAGCAATGGGTGCTAAGGTAAACGTTTCATCTAGTTTTAATAAGAATCTAAAGAGTCAAAATCTTATAGATGGAAATTCAAAAACCTTTTGGGCTTCCACCGTAAAAGATAAAAATGCTACAATTGAAGTAGATTTAAAAAATGTCCAAACTATAAATTTCATTGAAATTCAAGAATATATTGCTTTAGGTCAGAGAGTTAAATCATTTACAATAGAAGTGTGGCAAGATGATAATTGGAAGGAGATAGCCTCCGAAACAACCATTGGTTATAAAAGAATTGTCCGAATAGACCCAATAAATACTCAAAAAATAAGAATAAAAATAATAGAAACAAAAGGAGAAGCAGTACTGAGTGAAATAAAAGTTTGGTAAAAAACAGAAAGCCGTTAAATACTTCAAGTTTAATAAGCTTTCTGTGGTAAATATTTATGACTAAATAATCCTTTCTAAATTTACTTCTTTATTCTGTCTAATGATCAAAGGAACTTTTTCGACTTTAACATTACTAGCATCCAATCCAAACCATTTATGCTCTGGAGTAGTTATTTGTTTTATAAAGAAATAAGTTTCCATAATTAATTTTTCGAAGAAGGGTAATTTGTTGTCAAAAGAAAGATATTTTTCTAAAACTACGAATCTAAAATCTCCAATTACATTTTTCTTACTTAAAGATTCGTAGCGGCTAGTAATATCTACCTCTCCCGTTTTTACTAAATCTTCCACCACTTTTTTGAAATACAGATTGATTTTTTGTTCTACTCTAAAACCTAGTTTGAAATTTACTTTAATAATGTCGTCTTTAGCAATAACATCCACTTTATATTTACTTGTGTATGGTTCATCGGTAGTTTCAACATGGATAAACCAAAAAATATCCGCTCTTTTAGGCCTCTTTTCCAAAATAGAATACATTACCTTAGATTCAATTTCAGTAACTCTATTAGCATTTGTCATAAAAATTAAATGCGTTGCATATTTGGGCACTGTTTCATCCTCACTTAATTCTTTTAATCCTGGTATATACTTTTCAAGTTTTACATACTCTGTCAATCTATTTTTAATCTTGTGCGAAAAATACCAAACTATCATTATTCCTGCTATACAAGTCCCTATCAATAAAGACACCCAGCCACCATGCGTGAACTTTAACAAATTGGCTGCTAAAAAACTAAACTCAATAGCTATATAAACAACAAAAAATAATGCAACCCAAATTTTATTGTACTTGTGTGAATAAAGATAAAATACAGCTAGTATCGTAGTCATCATCATGGTAAGGGTAATTGCCAAACCATATGCTGCTTCCATATTAGTTGATTTTTTAAAATAAAGCACAATTCCTATACAACCAGCCAAAAGAAACCAATTGATAGATGGTATGTATAACTGCCCTTTTTTATCAGATGGATAGATTAATTTAACTTTTGGCCAAAAATACAATCGAATCCCTTCAGAAATAAGTGTGTATGAACCAGTAATTAAGGCTTGGCTAGCAATTATAGCCGCTGCTGTGGCAATAATAATTGATGGTAATAGAAACCAATCGGGCACAATCTCATAAAACGGTTTTCTAAGACCTAAATTTGTTCCTTGTTGAGTTATAGCCCAAGCACCTTGCCCAAAATAATTAAGTAATAATGTGATTTTTACAAAAATCCAGCTGATTCTAATATTTTTGCGACCACAATGCCCCAAATCAGAATACAAAGCTTCAGCTCCTGTGGTACATAAAAACACTGCGCCTAAAAGCCAAAAACCCTCTTTATGTACAAATAAAAGTTGATACGCATAATATGGATTAACAGCTTTAAAAATAGTAGGATTATGTATAACCTGTGAAAATCCTAGAACAGCCAACATGGAAAACCAAACCACCATGATTGGACCAAAGGCCTTGCCCACTACATTTGTCCCCAACGATTGTATAAAGAATAAAATTACAAGAATTGAAATCACAATTGGGATAGTCTGAATATCAGGATATTTAATTTGTAGTCCTTCTATAGCAGAAGATACTGAAATAGGTGGAGTAATAATACCATCTGCCAACAAAGCAGCACCTCCTATGATTGCTGGTACAGTAAGCCATTTGGCATGGCGACGAACTAATGCATACAAAGCAAAAATTCCCCCTTCTCCACGATTGTCAGCTCTGAGTATAAGTATTACATATTTAATTGTAGTCTGTAATGTTAAAGTCCAGAAAATTAAAGATAATGAACCAAAAATCAGTTCTTCTTCAATAACCTCCGTGCCTAAAATGGCCTGCATTACATAAAGTGGTGATGTGCCAATGTCTCCAAAAATAATTCCAAGTGTGATTAATAGCCCTCCTAAACTTAGGGTATTTGTATCGTGATGTTCTTTTGACATGTATTAATTTAAAAAAAGTTTGCAAATGTAAGGTAAATTTTATTCAGTACTATATTTTTAAAATAATTATTCAATTCTTGAATTTTTTTGTGATTTTTCGAAGGATATATATAACAAAAAAGGAGGCACATGGGCCTCCTTTTTTTGAAAATCGAAATTAAAACGTTTTATGGAAAATTGCCCATAGATTTTTTAATCTTTATCCATCTGGTTTAGGTTACTTTTATTACGACTATATACGAAATAAACGATTATTCCAATAGTACTCCAAATCAAAAATGCTCTCCAAGTAACTGCTTGGGCTTGTGTCATTAAAAATAAATTAAAAAACACACCCATGGGAGCCACAAACCAAATTATAGGGGCTTTATATGGACGTTCAATATTTGGTTGCTGGTAACGCAGTAATAATACCGCCCCCGAAATCATGGCAAATGCCAAAAGCGTACCCATTGAACACATTTCAGATACTTTGTCAATTGGTGTAACTGCGGAAACAACAGAAACCACAAAACCAATCAAAATTGTACTTTTCCATGGTGTTTTAAAAGTCGGGTGAATGGTTTTGAAGAACTTAGGCAATAAACCGTCTTTCGCCATGCCCAAGAAAATACGGCTTTGACCCAACATCATAACCAACATCACGGAAGTTAAACCTGCCACTGCTGCTATCGTTATAATGAATACAGCCCAAGGTAAACCCACGTCAGCAAAAGCTGCAGCCACTGGTGCTTTCAGATCAAGTGTGTCATATCTTACCATACCTGTCAAAACTAAAGACACTAAAATATAAAGCACCGTACAAACTATCAAAGAAGCAATAATTGCAAAAGGAACGTCTTTACGTGGATTTATGGCCTCACCAGCTTGAGTTGAAACTGCATCAAAACCTATATAAGCAAAGAATACAACTGTAGCGGCAGTCATTACACCCCCCCAACCAAAGTGTTCAATACCGTCAGCTCCAACTGTTACTTTTGGAATAAATGGAGTCCAGTTTTCTAATTTAATATAAAATGCACCTACTACAATTACAAATATTACCACTGCCAGTTTAATAACAACAATAACATTATTTGCTTTTGAAGATTCTTGTATTCCCTTTACCAAAACAGAAGTTACTATCCACGTGATAAAGAAGGCTGCCAAGTTAAAAGCTGGTACAGGCCCATCCATTCCCATTTTTTCTCCCGCAGTAAAAGGATCATTAATTAAATTGAGTGGAATATTGACTCCAAAAAGATGGACAAGTTTTTCAAAATATCCAGACCATGCAACTGCTACTGTGGTCGCCCCCATCATGTATTCCAAAATCAAGTTCCAACCAATGAGCCAAGCGAAAACTTCGCCAACTGTTCCGTAAGAATAAGCATAAGCGGAACCTTCTACAGGAAGTATTGATGAAAACTCTGCATAACACAATGATGCAAAGGTACAACCAATGGCTGCAATTACGAAGGCAAGTGCTAAAGCTGGACCTGCATGGTTGTGTGCAGCAATTCCTGTTAAAGTAAAGATACCTCCCCCTATGATTGCACCAATGCCTAATGATGTAAGACCCCATTTAGTTAGAACTCTTTTTAGCTCTGACTTTTTCATATCTGCCTCGAATGCAGACATCGGTTTTTTTCTCCAAATACTTTTTTCCACTTATTAAATATAGTTTAGGTTTAAAAAATCAATTGCAAGATAGATTAAAAATTGTTTGGTTTCCAACTTTAAAAATGAAAAAATGTTACTAATTGTAAGAAACTCAAACGAAAGTTTGGAATTTTCTGAATAAAAATAGTTTTAACACCCCAGCAATACCCTTTTTCAATAGAATAAATTTAAACAAAAAGACATAAAGACTCATAAATGCTAGTTCTTAATTCCAAAATTCTTCTTTTAAAGTACCTGCAACGTATTCTTAGACACGTTGTCTTTTAATTTCTGCGGCAAACAAGCCAATACTTCTGCTTTAATTGCTTCTATCAAAGCCTTGCGTTTATATGCTTTTTCAGTAATGATACTAATTTCTCTCATTGGTCTTTCTGCTGTAAATCTTCTAATTTTTTGTAATTTTACTTCGTTCCAATCCATGATTGCCAGCTCGGGCAAAAGGGTCATTCCTGCATAATTATCGGCTAATTTAATTACAGTTTCTAAACTGCCTGTCTTTAACTTTAAGGGGGAATTTTTATTTTGCTTTTGTTTTAATTCACAAAAATTTTCAATCTGATTTCGCAAGCAATGCCCCTCTTCTAAAAGCCAAAGTTGGTTTAAATCTATTTCTTTGCTAAGCAGGTAATTTTTATTGAACAATAAATTTTCAGGAGAAATGTAAGCTACCAATTCTTCAAAATACAAGAAATGTTCAATAAGGTCATTTTGATGCAGTGGCGTAGCCAAAATGCCCATGTCTAATGTGCCATTGCGCAACTTTTCTTCTATAAGTTGAGTGGTAAGCTCTTCGATCTCTAATTTCAAATTTGAATACTTCTGTTCTAAATTTTTGATAAAAAGAGGCAACAAATACGGAGAAACAGTTGGGATTATTCCAATCCTAACCGTACCTATTATTTCATCTTTGTATTCTGAAATAATTTCAAATACTTGGGTATACTCTTTAAGAATAAATTTAGCCTGATTTATTATTGCTTTTCCAATGCTTGTTACTTTTAAAGGAGATGAATTTCTGTCAAATAATTCAACTCCTAGCATATCTTCTAATTTCTTTACTTGCATGCTAATAGCGGGCTGAGAAATATTACAAGATTCTGCAGCACCCACAAAACTTAGATGTTTTTCAATAGCCAAAATATAGTGTAATTGGGTAATTGTCATATACTATAATAAAAACTTATATACAAATAAAATATATCGATTTGTCTTATACTAATAAAGTTTTCATATTTGTATATCTTTTTATAAAATCTAATAAATGTCATTTTTTAATGAAACATAAAAGCATAAATTAGGGAATCTTATAAAACAGTAAAAAATATATTAATTTAAAAACAATAATGGAAAATCATTCATCTTCTAATGGAGAAGCAAAATGCCCTTTTAATCATGGTGCTGTGAAGCAAAGTGCAGGCGGAGGAACAAGAAACCACAATTGGTGGCCAAATCAATTAAATTTGAGTATTCTACGTCAACATTCGTCAGTTTCCAATCCAATGGATGCTGATTTTAATTATGCCGAAGAATTCAAATCTTTGGATTTGGCAGCTTTAAAACAAGAAATAGTGGAGTTGATGACCACTTCTCAGGATTGGTGGCCAGCGGATTATGGTCATTATGGTCCATTCTTTATTCGAATGGCTTGGCATAGTGCCGGGACCTACCGAATAGCGGATGGTCGAGGTGGAGCAGGGGCAGGAACTTTACGATTTGCGCCATTAAACAGCTGGCCAGATAATGGTAACTTAGATAAAGCTCGATTGCTGCTATGGCCAATAAAACAAAAATATGGTAGAAAAATCTCATGGGCGGATTTAATGATTCTAACAGGAAACTGTGCTTTAGAATCTATGGGTCTAAAAACTTTCGGATTTGGTGGTGGCCGTGAAGATGTTTGGGAACCCGAAGAAGATATCTATTGGGGACAAGAAGGAGAATGGTTAGCTGATAAAAGATATTCCGGAGATAGAGAACTTGAAAGTCCGCTGGCGGCAGTTCAAATGGGACTTATTTATGTAAATCCTGAAGGTCCTAACGGTAATCCAGATCCCTTAAAATCTGCTCGTGACATCAGAGAAACTTTTGGTAGAATGGCCATGAATGACGAAGAAACAGTTGCTTTGATAGCAGGTGGACATACCTTTGGAAAAGGGCATGGTGCTGCAGACCCAGGTAAGTATGTTGGCGTTGAGCCTGCAGCAGCAGCTATAGAGCATCAAAGTCAGGGTTGGATTAATAGCTTCGGAACAGGAAACGGCGAAAGTACAATAACTAGTGGACTAGAAGGTGCCTGGACAACTAATCCAATCAAATGGGATAATAATTATTTCGAAAACTTATTTGGATTTGAATGGGAACTAAGCAAAAGCCCTGCGGGAGCACAGCAATGGATACCTAAAGATGGTGCCGCTGCTAATTCAGTTCCAGATGCACATAATTCCTCAAAGCGTCATGTGCCTATAATGTTTACTTCCGACCTGGCCTTGAGAATGGATCCAGCTTATGAAAAGGTTTCAAGGCGTTTCTTCGAAAATCCTGAGGAGTTAGCGGATGCGTTTGCAAGAGCTTGGTTTAAACTTACTCACAGAGATATGGGACCTATTGCTCGTTATTTAGGACCAGAAGTTCCTACGGAAGAATTGATTTGGCAAGACCCAATTCCCGCTGCAGTTTATACTTTAATAGACGATTCTGATATTACTATTTTGAAAGAAAAAATTGCAAATTCTGGACTATCTGTTTCAGAATTGGTTTCTACTGCTTGGGCTTCGGCATCCACTTTCCGCGGATCAGACAAACGTGGGGGAGCCAATGGCGGACGCATTCGTCTTTCACCTCAAAAATTCTGGGCAGTCAATAATCCTGTTCAGTTGGATAAAGTTCTTTCTAAATTAGAAATTATAAAAAATGAATATAATGCATCTGCCTCCAATGGCAAAGGTATTTCTATTGCTGATTTAATTGTTTTAGCAGGAGGTGTGGGAATAGAAAAAGCTGCCAAAAATGCAGGCCACCAAATTTCAGTTCCATTTACAGCTGGCCGCACAGATGCAGCAATAGAGCAAACGGATGTGGAATCTTTCAGCATTTTGGAACCAATAGCTGATGGTTTCAGAAACTATCAAAAAGGTCATTATACCACCTCAGCGGAAGAAATGTTAGTTGACAAAGCTCAATTATTGACTTTGACTCCCCCTGAAATGACCGTATTAATTGGAGGAATGCGTGTTTTAAATACCAATTTTGATAAATCAAAGCATGGAGTTTTCACAAATACCCCAGAAACTTTAACTAACGATTACTTTGTAAACCTATTAGACTTAAACACTACTTGGAAAGCGAATTCAGCACATCAAGATACGTTTGAAGGTAGAAATCGTGCTACAGGAGAATTAAAATGGACAGGAACAAGAGTAGATTTAATTTTTGGTTCAAATTCAGAATTAAGGGCTTTAGCCGAAGTATATGGATGTAGTGATTCACAAGAAAAATTTATAAAGGATTTTGTTGCTGCATGGACAAAAATCATGAATCTAGATCGATTCGATTTGGTTTAAGAAAAGGTTTTTTAGGTTTTTAAAAAGGGAAGGCAGCTTGAAAGGGCTGCCTTTCTTTTTTAATTAGTTTTCAAAAAAAATCAATTTATTGGTTTGTATGTAAATCTACATTCCTCTATGCATTGGGGATTGATATTTAATGTATTGTCTTCATTAAATTTGTAGTAGAATGTCCAAAAGGCTTTATTACAAGAAGGACTAAATTGAATAGCTTTTAAAGTTGGATTCATTTGAATTTCAATCAATTGCCATTTCCCACCACAGGCATAAATGCCTTCTTTTTCTGTAGAATTAGAAATCAAATACTCGCCATTTTCTTTAAATTCAATAATAGGGCCGTTTTTGATTTTTTCTAAGACATAGGCATTTCCTGGGCTTATACAGGTTTCAAAAAGCTGCCATTTCCCCACAATTTTTTCTTTCTTTGGAAATATATCTTTTTGATTCTTATTAGTACATGAATTAACTTCAAGAATCAGAACTAAAACAATAACTAAACTTTTCATTCAAAAAATAGCTTTAAAAACTAAAGAATTTTATTGAAGATTCTGAAATAGTGACGAAGGTTGTAATCTGAAAAAATTAATAAAAATTTACTTAATTCTTTATTGTCTTTTTATTGAGATAGGAAAATCTTTTAAAAAAAATAAAACTTAAATGCCTTTAGCAAAATTCTATTATTTCGAAGTATCAAACTTTCATTTCTAAAAAAAATGCCAAATGAATATAAAGAATTGGTAAATATTTTTAACAAACAAGGAGGCCTTAAATAAAAAATACCAAACACCATCAATCAGGCAATGCCTTAACCATGATATCTTTAATATAAACTTTGCTTTTAGGGTCATGGGCTTGCAAAGCAAAAGTGCCGCTACTTATTTTTCTGCCTTTCGTACTATCGATGTTATCAGGCTCGGTGTAATCTACCACTACCTTATCATTAATTTTAATAATAATGCGTTTGCCTACCACCATAATCTGTTCGGTGTACCACACATTATCTTGAACATACACCTCTTTTACATCATCAATTCCATATAAACTCCCTGTACGTCTCCAATCGGTATGAGAATTATTTACTTGAACTTCATACCCTTTTGATGGCCAGCTTTTTTCTTGATATTGCGTATGAAAATATAATCCAGAGTTTGATCCGGGAGTAGTCATTACTTTGGCTTTGAATTCAAAATTTTTGAAAATATGATTTCCCACTTTCCCATCGTAAAATAAATGCCCGACTGGACCATTTACCACTATTGCTCCATCTTCAACTTTAAAAGAACTCGCATTCTCTCCAACTTTCCATCCATCTAATGTTTTTCCATCAAAAAGTGAAACCCATTTAGGTTTTTTAGAGTTAAAAGCAAAATTTATGGATAGAAGTAAAGTCAAAGCAAAAAGGAAAATTAATTTTTTCATGATTTTTAAATTATAAAAGATTGAAATTGAATAGCAAATTAAGAAAATGTTGTAATTATTGTTCAAGAAAGCTTAAAATATTTTATTCCTTTTTGTATATTTCTTCCCATGAAGGAGGCTTTACGTCTAATAAATGTTGCACAAAATAATCTTTTCGCTTGCGTTCCCCAAACGCTCCACCATCAGAATGACCCATACCTGGAACTACAATTAACTCGAAATTCTTATTGTTTTTTATTAATGCATTGGCAAATTGCATAGTAGAAGCTGGGTCAACATTACTGTCTATTTCGCCAACAATTAGCATTAAATTCCCTTTCATTTGGCTAGCGTTCGAAATGTTGGAACTTGCTTCATATTGAGGGCCAACCGGATAACCCATCCATTGTTCATTCCACCAAATTTTATCCATCCTGTTGTCGTGACATCCACAAGAAGCAACTGCTACATGGTAAAAATCTGAATTAAAAACCAAAGCAGCCCCCGCGTTTTGACCACCTGCAGATGTTCCATGGATACCAACCTTTTTTATATTTAAATAGGCATATTTTGAAGCTGCTGCTTTTATCCAAAGCTTTCTGTCTGCAAACCCACCATCTTTTAAGTTTTTCCAACAAACATCATGAAATGACTTAGAACGATTTGATGTTCCCATTCCATCTATTTGCACCACAACAAATCCTAATTCTGCCAAAGAAGACATTCCATAAAACCTAGATTGAAAATTTTTTGGAACAAACGAATCTTGGGGACCGGCATAAATATATTCAATTACTGGGTAGCTACGTTTGGGGTCAAAAGTAGTTGGACGAACTATTATTCCATAAATGTCTGTTTTTGAATCTCTTCCCTTGGCAGTAAATACTTCAGGAGTAACCCAACCAGTTTTCAATAATTCTGAAATATCGGCTTGCTGAAGAGTCATTATCGTTTTTTGATCACTTGTATATTTTAAAAGTGTGATTGGTGGTAAGTCTACTCTGGAATATTGATCTACATAAAATTTATAATCTGAAGAGAAAGTCACTTTATGGTTTCCATTTTCGGTGGTCAATCTTTTTAAATTCTTACCATCAAAGTCTATCCTACAAAAATGAAGCAAATAAGGATCTTGGTTTTCGTCCATTCCGCTAGCAGAAAAATAAATCTGCCTCTTTATTTCATCTACTTTTATAACTTTTCTAATGGGCCAATTTCCTTTAGTTATTTGATTTTTAACTTTACCATTTAATGCATCGTACAAATACAAATGATTATAACCATCCCGCTCTGATGCCCAAATTATTTCTTTTGATTTTTTTGTGTCAAACCTGAATTTTTTGCCGCTATATTCCACAAATGTGGGACTGGATTCATCAATCAGAACCTTCACTTTGCCATCAGTAGCATTTACTTCTAACACTCGGTAAACTTGATGTCCTCTTTGATTGTATTCAAAAGTAAAACCACTGTTATCATCGTTCCATTCAAAGCGGGAAAGCCCATATTGACTCTGAAATAGTTCTGTAGATACAACAAGGTGTGTTTTTGTTTCAATAGAAAACAACTGTGGACTTTTAAAAGCTACTTCGTCGCCTGGCTTTAGATAATCGCGGGTATGCAATTTGGGCTGAAACTGTGAAGAAGGGCTTGATTCAACAAAATAGACTTTATGCTCTTGAGCTGGCCTCACTTTATAGGCCATAAGTTGTTTGCTATTGGGTGACCATTTCATATAGGAAGAATAGAAAAAGCCTTTTGATCCATCGTAACTTAGTTGAGTTACCTCTTTTGTTTTTTTATTTTTTATAAACAAATTATAGTCCTTTATAAAAGAAGTATACACGGAGTCTGGTGAATCAATGGGTTTGTTACCTAGCTCATCAAAAGGCTTTCCCCAATTCTCGTCTCTAGGCAATGGTTTTTTGTAGTCAGATTTTAATTTAGTTAATTGATAAGTTCTTAAATCACAAGAAATTTTTAATGTATCAGTTGTAAAAATTAGAGAAGAGTCTTTTTTAAATTCTAAATTTTCAATAGGAAGCTGCTTTGAATTAATTTCTTTGCCTAAAAGTTGAGATAAAGAAACTGCCATTCGATTAGGATCAAAAGCCAAGACTTGTTTTTTTTGAACTGCATCGACATAAAGAAATTCTTTGCCCTCTTTGCCATTATTTATGTACCAAAGTCGGGTACTATCCAACCATTTAAATTCATTGGGCGCGTTGAAAACCTTGTCTTTTAAAATGGAATCTATTGCAATTGCCTTTTTATATTCTATTAAAGTGCCTTGTCCAAAGGAAGAAATCGATGATACCAATAATGTAAAAGCAGCAAAAATTCCAAAATAATTAGTCTTCATTTTTAAATAGTTGGTTAATATAAATTAAAAGAATTCGTTTTAAAATTCAAATAAACAGAGACTTCACGATATTTCCCTCTATCTGCGATTTTTTAAACTTATCTTTTTAAAAGCAGAATGTGATCCAAATATTAAATCAAATACATCCTGCAACGAGTATTGAACGGAAAACAGCCCCATTAGATACCTGAAAACCGGGGTTTAGCTCAATCTTATTTCCTGCTTGAAAGGTTACATCCCCTCCCGAAATACTGTTGGTGGCCGTTATTGTCTGATTTGCTTTTTGCACTATGGTTCCTGTCGAAATATTGTTTGCAGGATTAGTGAAGTCCCGTGTTGCTGGACAAGGACTGTTAATTGTAATTTGCCGAAAATTATCACTTAATTTGCCACAAACAGACCCATTGCTTAGGTTGGTTTGTAAAGTGGTGAAATTCGTATTTATTAAAGATGAATTATTCGTATTGCTTGAATAAGAAAAAACATAAATTCGATAAGTTCCTGCAGCCAAAGCAGTAAGATTTGTATTTGATTTTATATCGGTTATCAGATTATTACTCGTATTTTGTATTAAATAGCTAAACTCGTTTATTTGAGGGGTATTAAACCTAGCTGAACCTCCACTAGTAGGAGTAACTGATAGCGTATAAGTACCAGCATCCCCATTATTAAAACCTGAAATCATTAGTACATAAACTGTACCCGCTGTTAATGTATGAGTTATAGATAAACCAGCAGAAACGGTACTACCGTTGTAAGTTGCATTTGATTTTAGCCAATTTGTACAATTGCTACCGTTGATAAATGCATTCTGATAAAAGTTCATAATTTGACTTGGAAGTGTTCCGCCTGAAAAACCTATGGTATAGCTACCAGAAACTTCTACTTGAAATATAAGGGTTTCAAACTGTGGAGCATTACCAAAAAAACCACAACTTGAATTAGTAGAATTAAAAACTGTCAGGTTGGTAGTTGGATCAGAGGAATTAATCGTACTAGAATAACCATTTAAATTAGCAAATAAAGGTGTACTGGTTAAATTTAAGTTAGGAGAACCTATGGTTTCTATAAAGGCTGCGCTAGGAGTAATAATACTCGAGGCTTCTGCAATGCACCCATTTGAAATGGTAATGTTTTTGTCATTAATATCATAAAAAATATTTCCTATTGATTCTATTTTCACCCTTCCTGTGCTTGTGATATTATTTGGAATGGTAAGGATTTGCGAACCATCGTTAGGTGTACTTGCTAAAAGGGTAATAGGAAATGTTTGCCCTCCATCTGTTGAAAATAAAATTTTCACATTCGTACAATTAATCGGTGCAACAGAGGTATTTGCAACATCCCATGTAACGTTTACCGAATTTGTGCCATTATAAACCCATACAGTTGGAGCGTTGAAAGACGAAAACTTAAAAGGTCCTGAATTACCATCAACTGTAATAGTTGCAGCGGCACAATGTGTTCCCCCACCTCCAACTTTACTATCCCTTGCCGTTAGTCTAAAAAGCAGGGAACGACCTACAGTAGGTAAAGCCTCATCATTTGTTGGGATACTACCATTTAGCACATTGGAAAGGGCAGGAAAACTCCTTATGTTACCAGTAGTAGTAGGTTCAAAACTTCTAAAAATAGGAGAATCGGTGCTTCCCGCAGCTGTAGCTGCACTGCCTCTAGTTGTTCCCAAATTATATTGCTCCCAGTTATAGTATAAAATATCTCCATTCGCATCAGTTCCACTTCCTGTCAAAATAAAAGGGGTGTTTTTGGGAATGGTGTATGCTGCACCTGCATTGGCTACAGGAACGGCATTTCCAGTGGAAGTATTGGTACTACATGTTCCAGAATTTGCACTAAAATTAATAATACTCTGTAAGCTATTCGTATTAAAATGTACACGGTTAATAGGGCCACTGATATTATCTGGAGAGCAGTTTCCCCAATAGGACATAAAAGTTGAGCCAGATCCTGGTTCATATGCAGAACCAGTCATAATATTTCCATTACAGCCACTGCTTACACTATTAAATGTGTGCCCAGCAGAAAATTGATGCCCAACTTCATGGATAAATGTAGAAAAGGAGGTCGGATTAGAGCCACTCCAACCTCCACCTTTTAGTGGCCCTGTCATTGGTGACTGAACATAATCATTACATGTGCTTGGGGTATAAGCAACACCTCCTCCTGAAGCACCATGCAAAACGTGCCCAATATTCCATAGATTGAGAGCAAAAGAACCGGGTTCGGCTATAGCCAGGGCTCCAAAAACATTGGCGGCCTGGTCTGCTTTGTTATTTGCTGATGGGTCGAATGGGTCAGTTCCTGCGTTATCATAAATTTTAGTCGCAAATAAAGTGAAAGAGATAGCTACTTCTTTTTCGTAAATTGACTTTAGAGAATTGACTATACTTACAATGGCAGCCTGTACTGCCCCTAAAGAGTTTCCATTTGCGGCATAAAACTCTCCATTAGAAGCTATCACCATTTTATAAGTACGTAAAGTGCCTCCATTTGAATAGGTGTTAATCGCGTTTTCCTTTAATTTTTTTTTATTTAAATCAGGTATGGTATGTATCTCATCATTTACCCCGCAATTTTCATCAACCATAGGATTATCCTTCTCAAAAATGACTTGATGGAGATTAATTTTATAATCTTTTGGCGAAATTATCACATTGCCTTTTTCAGTAAATAAATACCCGTTCAGGCCGTATGGTGAAAGAGTAAGTGTCCCAGTTTCATTAGAATTGTTGTTGATATTGAATATTTGATAGGTCTTTATATCGGGATATTGCTTTGCTAGCTCAGGCGACATTACTTGGTTTTCTAAAACATAATAGCTGCTTTGAGAACCATCAGGCATTGGCAGCTGAATAGTGATACCACTAATTTTAGCCGCTTGAAAAGCATTGGCCCCTTTTATTTCAAGTTGTGTTAATTTGAGCTTATTTCGGAGTTCTTCAATTGGAATAACTGCATTTTGGCTAAATGCGGAACTTACATTTAAAATGAAAAAGAAAAGAAATTTATTCATGTTATGTGTTTAAGGCTAGACCAACAAAAAATACTTATTAAGAATAATTTTAAATTTCAATCCAAAATATAACAATTCAAAATTATTTTAAAAGTTTTATTTTAATTCAAGATGGATTAAAAAAGGAATTAAACATTTAAGTCCGCTTTTTTAGGTTTTTTAATCGGATAATAGGTTATCCTTTCAATTTGCAAGAGTCTACCAATTAGAAATTCAATAGGAAAAATAATTAGATATTGCTCAATGCCAAAAAAGTTAAAAATACAACTTTGCTTTACACTTTTTTTCCATTAAATAGTCTGCAAAAAGCTTCAAAGTCATATTGGTAAATTGGAAACTATCTCTATTTTAAACCAAAAAAATTTGAATCAAGAATAAACATAAATTGCATTAGTTTGTCCAATCAATTTTCTAATTAAAAACTTGAGTTGTTTGTAAAAATAGTCTTCGATTTCATAAATAAATCATTTAAATTATGTTTTACTTTTAATTAGCTATTTGAATTCAATAGATTTACATTTTTAATGTTAAAAAAAATCGCCTAAATAATGAAATTATTTATCATACTTTCCATCCTTCTTTTTATTAATGCTTCCTTTCAAAAAGTAATAGATTTAAAGAACTTTGAATGGAACAACAGATTAATTTGTATAGAAGCTAAGGATAAAATATCTGCAGAAAAACAAGTGAATAGCTTTAAACTCCTCAAAGCAGCTTGTGAAGACCGAAAAATCAGATTTTTTGTAAAAATCGGAGATAATTACTATCAAGATGTAGATTTAAAACCATCCGCACCCATCCTGAATTTTCCATCTTCTACTAAGTCATCGAACACTTCTATATTTTTGATTGGTCTGGATGGAGGAATAAAATATCATTGGAATCACCAAATTGAGCCAAGAAATATTTTTGAAAAAATAGATGCAATGCCAATGAGAATTGGTGAAACTAAGAATAAATAAAAACTTATTATTTTTGACCCAATAATTCTCGAAATTCAATTATTGAATATCTAAAAGCAAGTATAGATTTATTACTAAATGTTAATATTTGAGAGCTGGTAATATTTTCAAAATTAATATTCAAATTCCACTGAATTCAGAAAATGTTTTTAATAAAAATTTTATTAGAATAAAAAAACCTCTTGAACATCCAAGAGGTTTTTTTGAAAAACTAAAATACTCTGAAACTTACTTTTTCCAAAGTTTCAATTTCAAACGTTCATTGATATAATACATACAAGGTAATATTAGCAAGGTTAGGATAGTGGAAAACGTAAGTCCATAAATAATTGTCCATGCTAATATATTCCAGAAAACTGCACTGTCGCCACCTATATGTACGATGAAATTAAGATCCACAAACAAAGCGGCAAAGTCTATAGTGAGACCAAACGCCAAAGGAACTAGTCCTAAAACTGCAGAAGCAGCCGTTAACAAAACAGGAGTAAGACGCGTAGATCCAGCTTCTATAATTGCATCTTTAAGATTATAACCCCTAGCCATTAGTTCATCTGTAAATTCAATAATCAAAATACCATTTTTTACTACAATACCTGCTAAAGCAATAATTCCTACTCCAGACATCAAAATGGAAAACGTTTTGCCAAACAACATAAAGCCTAACAAAACCCCAATCAAACTTAACAAGATTGTAACAAATATTATAATCGGTTTTACGATAGAGTTAAACTGAGCAGCCAAAATCAAATAAATTAAGACCATGGCTATTCCAAATGCTGACGCTAAAAATGCACCTGTGGCGGCTTGTTCTTCTTGTTCGCCGCCTTGACGGATACTGTATCCCGCAGGCAAACTTATGTCTGAGATAGTCTTAAAAATTTCGGTATTTACTTCGGTTGGATTAAAAGGCTCTATTACATCTGAACCTAAAGTAATCATCCGCTCATTGTTTTTTCTGTTAATTTGTGAAAATGTTGAAGAATAACTAATATTGGCTATGGAAGACAAAGGCACATTTCTCAATACTCCACCCAAATTCATGTCTCTGTAGGTAATGTTCATACTCAACAACTTCTCTACTTGATTTCTATCTTCCTGCTTCAATCTTAATTGAATTGGATACTCATCTTCGGCATCTCTAAACTTCGAAATTTCTGAACCAAAAAGTGCAGTACGAATAGCCATTGCAACTTGAGCTGAGCTAATACCTTCTCTTGATGCCTTTTCTCTATCAACGTTTACAATGATTTCGGGTTTGTTTATCACCAAATCTGACTTCAACTCTTCAATTCCTTCTATACCAGCAGCAGCTATTTTAGCTTTGATTTCATTTTCAATCCTGATCATCTCATCAAATTCTTTACCGATAATCTCAATAGAAATAGGCTTACCTGTAGGAGGTCCATTATTTTCTCTCTGCACTGAAATCTCGGTACCTGCTAAGCCACTTAACTTTTCTCTTACTTTATTTAATAGGTCTTGAGATGAAATGTTACCCCTATCAATTTTGCTTACAAAAGCTATGGTCACTTTGGATTTGTGAGGAGTAGCCGCTCGGTCTTGGTTCATTGGGTCTCCTGCATTTTTGCCCACATTGGATATAACAGAATTAATTGCCATTTCAGCCTTATTTTCTTTTATGACTTCAAATACACGCTTTTCTATTTCACGAGTCACAAGGTCAGTCTTAAGTGCATCTGTACCAATGGGCATTACGTTATAAACATATATATAATCAGGCTCAGCACTTGGGAAAAATATTACTTTAGGCTTTACAATACCCATCATTACGAATGTAAAAACCAATAAAACAAACATAGTCAAGACCGCAATTATCGGCCTCCAACCTTTTATTAGCCATGAAATAAGCTTCTTGTAATTTGATTTCAATTTAGGTAAAAGTCTTTCTTGAAAAGGGATGATTATTTTCGGGGTAAGAATGTAATGATTAAATACATAAAGTATAGTAATCATCATTGTAAAATTTGCCAATCCTCTAAAAGTTGAGTTGCCTCCAAAAGAAATCACATAACAAAAAGCAGCAATTGACAAAAGGATCATTAATGGCTTTTTTATGGCCGCAAAGTTTACAGGCCTTGCTTTTTCCTCATCTTCTCGCTTCATGAAAGAAATAGCAAAAATGGGGTTCATTACATAAGCAACTATTAAAGAGGCTATTAATGTAAATATGAGGGTATAAGGCAAATATTTCATGAATTCGCCAACTATTCCACTCCAAAATAATAAGGGTAAAAAAGGAGCAACGGTTGTCAAAGTTCCAGATAATACTGGCACAAATACTTCGGAAGCAGCCAATTTTACCGCTTCTACAATGCTTAAGTTTTTATGTTGATTGAAAAGTCTGTGCGAATTTTCAATTACTACAATGGCATCATCTACCACAATACCTAATCCCAACAAAAACGCGAAAAGTACAATGGTATTTAAGGTAAAGCCCATTAGCAAAAGTGGGTAAAAAGCCAAAAGTGCAGAAAGTGGGACTGATAAACCCACAAAGATGGCATCACGCACCCCCATGAAAAACATTAGCACTAAAACTACAAATATAAACCCTAATACAACTGTGTTTATTAAATCATTAATGTCTCCTTTTGTTCTTTCAGAGGAATCGGCGGTTACTGTTACTTCTAACTCTTGCGGCACTTCTCCAGCCTTGAACTCATCTAGAATAGCAAAAATTTTATCTGAGGCTATTACTAGGTTTTCACCACCACGCTTAATAATGTTCAGTGTCACCACTGATTTACTGTCAAGTCTAGCAAAATCTTGGCGTTCTGCATTTGAATCAGAAATTTGAGCAACATCTCCAAGCCTAACTGTGGCTCCTTGACCTGTTCGAAAAATTAAATTTTCTATTTGGGATATTGATTTAAATTCTCCTGCAACTCGTAAGGTCCTCCTTACATCGTTTATATTTAATTCCCCACCAGAAATATTCACATTTTCTCCTTGAACTGCAGATTGAATATCGAAAAAAGTTATGCCATATGACTTCATTTTGTTGATATCCAGGTTTATCTGAACCTCGCGATTCAATGCTCCTATAATATCTACCCGGGTAATTTCTGGCAAGGCTTCAATTTTATCTTGTAATTGTTCGGCATAACTTTTTAGCTTACCCAAAGGAAAATTTCCAGAAACGTTGATGTTCATAATTGGAAATTCCGAAAAGTTAACTTCTAAAGCCGTTGGATCTTGAGTGAGGTCTTTGGGTAAATCTCTTTTGGCTTTATCTATACCGCTTTTCACTCTTTCTTTTGCAGCCTGCACATCTACACCCGTTTGAAATTCGACTGAAATAATAGAAATATCTTGCAAAGCATTAGATTTTATGGTCTTCACCCCCTTTTCAGATTTTAGCTGCTTTTCTAGGGGCTTATTAATTAGGTTTTCAATATCGGTTGGTGTAGTACCTGCATAAACAGTCTGTACAATGATAGTCGGAACCACTATTTCAGGAAATTGTTCTTTCGGTAAGCCATTAAAGATAAAATAGCCAGCAAAAGTAACCAGAATGGTGAGTAAATATACCGTTGTTTTGTTTCTGGCTAAGCCTCCTATCATATTATAAATCAAACCTTTAGCTTCTGGAAGCTGGTCCGACTCATGTAAATTTTTAGTATCTTTCATATATTAATTTTATAAAAAATTGGTAAATAATAGTTTAATAGTTTACCAATTGGCCGTCAACAATTTCCTGATATCCCTCCGTAATTAAGATATCACCTACTTTTAAGCCTGATTTTATCTCAACTTTACCATCATAGGTAAGGCCAGAAGTTACTACTTTAGATCGAGCCACTTTTTTGCTGCCTTCAAGTTCTATAACATACACAATTGCTCCTTGCTCTGTATTTTGAACCAAATTTTGTGGGATTACAATTGCACCGCCTTTAGATTGGTCGTTAATACTTACAATAGCTGAAAGATTTGGCTTAAGCGATTTGTCCATATTAGGAACTTTAGCCTCCACTGTAAAGGTTCTAGAAGACGGGTTGATGGTTTGACTTACATAACTTATTACTGCTTTAAACTCTTTATTTAAATCAGGAAATTTTATAGAAATTAAATTTCCTTTTGAAATAGTACCAGCATACGTATCAGAAATATTTGCAACTACCTTTAAATCATTTAGATTTACTACTCTTAAAATACCTAAACCAGGGGCAGCTATTTCTCCTTCTTTGAGTCTAACTTCATCCACTACTCCAGAAATTGGCGAAAGAACAACATTCATACCATCTTGTGAACGCAAAGTAACTATCCTTCTCTCTAACGATTCCACGGAAGACTTGGCTTGAATGTATTGAATTTCCGTTCCTATTTTTTGATCCCAAAGGTTTTTTTGTCTTTCAAAAATTGTTTTTGCAGTTTCAAGTTGAAGTTGCACTTCTTGAATCGAATTTCTTAAAATGGAGTTATCTAATGTGGCAATTTTTTGTCCTTTCGTAACAAAATCACCTACTTTAACAAAAATTTTGGTAATTGCACCGCCCATTTGAGGGCTTACAAATACGTTGTTTTCTGCTTCTAACCTTCCGGTAGATTCCACAAAATGTTGAAAATTTGAGACTAAAACTGGAGTGGCAACAACAGTTTTTACTTTTTCAATTTTAGATGGATCTAGCTTTTCTATTTCCTTTTGAAGATTTGTTATTTTATCATTTAAAGCCAATTGCTCTTTTTTTAATTCGGTCAACTGAGCTTTTTTTCCTAGCAGTGAATTATCTTCTTTTTTACCGCAAGAAATTATAGTAACTATCATAATGGCAGATGCCAAAATAGTTAAAAAAAATTGTTTGTTTTGTTTCATATTATTTTTCGTAAAATTTTTATTTTTTAATTAAATTACCTTGTGCTTTATCTAAGTCAACTTTAGCAATTAAAACGTCATATAAGGCACTAAAATAGTTGTTTTGAGCTTGTTTAAGGTCCGATTCGGCATTTACAACTTCTAGGTTAGAGCCAACACCTTGCAAATATTTAATTTTGGTAACACTTAATACCTCTTGGGCCAAATCCATATTTCTAGATTGCACATCTAAACTTTCAAAACCATTTTTTAAGTTTATTTTAGCTTGTTCATTTTGCAGTTTAAAAGATTCTTTTAACAACTCCACCCCATTATCAATTTTAAGTATATTTAAACGTTGGCGTTCAATCTGTACTTTTCTTACACCTGAGTCATAAATAGGAATTCTAACGGCCAAAGACAAAGCCGAGTTTGGAAACCAACGTTCGAAAGGATTAAAAACGGGATTTCCATGTCCCGCCCCTAAACTACCACTGAACGCTACTGAAGGGAAAATTCCTTTTTGAATTCTTTCCACATTTAATAGAGTAAGATTCCTTGAGGTTTCTATTTGTGAAAATTCGATTCTGTTTTGCGGATTAACCTCTTCCACTAAAGTTGACCTTAGTATTTTAATATTTTTAACTTCGAGTTTGTCTGTAAGTGAAATTTTCTGTCCTATGGGATATGACATTTGAAATTTTAACAACTGATACGTAAGCTCAATTAAATTATTTATTTTTTGCTTTTCAGTTACCAGATTATTTCTTTGAACGTTTAATCTATCAATATCAATTTTTTCAACAAAACCTTGTTTAAAATATTGCTCCGTTTGAAAAATAGCGGAGTCCAAACGTGAAATATTTAAATCGAAAATATTGGAACGTTGCTCAGCTACTAATACGGAATAATAGGCTTTTCTAACATTCTCGGCTACATCAACTTGTGACTTTTCGAGTTCTTGAGCCGCCATTTTTCTGTAAGTGTCGGCAGCACGTAGCCCAACTAACCAAGTAGCGTCAAAAATCAATTGGTTTACTCCTATTCCCGCTTGTCCACCCCAAGGCACACCAAATCTAACTTTGGCTATCTCACCGTCTGCGGCATTTGGGTTAAAAGTTTTCGCAGGCAAAATTGAAGTAGGAACAATCGCATTGTAAGTATAGGAAAACTGCCCATTTACTTGGGGTAAACCAGCATACTTTATTTCTTTAATTTGTAACTCAGCATCTTGAATTCCCACCAAAGCATTTTTTACATTTGCATGGTTTTTTGTTGCATAGGATACTGCCTCCTCAATGCTAAAAGCATATTGGGCATGAAGTTTTGTAATACTAAAAAGCAAAACAAATAAGATAGAAAAGTATTTAATCATATAGTATTTAATTTTAATTCTTGTTTATATTTTTCATAAATTTCAAGCCCAGTTGGGCTTACAATACCTCTAATAAAATGATCGATAAAGTGGATTTGAACAGTAATAAGCTTAAAATTTTTCGGAGGAAAAACCTTCATATTAAAAGCTAAATCAACAGATTCCACTCTTAGTTTAGCCATTATATCAATATCAACATCGCATCTGTACATTTTTTGACGAATCCCTTCAAACAGATTCCTTTTTACGATATTTAAAAAGTTAATTTTAAAGGATAAATATTTATCCCAAGCTTTAGGGTGATATTTTTGCAAATCGAAAAGCATAACCGGATTAATATTTTCGAACATTTCGTACATTTTATTCGTACTTAGGAAAATTTCATCAATTGGATTTTTGGCCTTTTTATAAATTACTTCAGCCTCCATTTTCTCCCTTTCCAAAGCACTTGTGATAACTTCATTTACGATTTGATCTTTATCAGCAAAATGTAGATAAATAGTTTTTTTTGATATTCCAAGTTCATTGGCAATATCGTCCATGGTAACACTCTTAATGCCTAAGCGAAGAAAAAGCAATTCAGCCGATTTTAATATTCTATCTTTTATTTCCACGTAATAGAAACTCAGGAAACTTTCAAAAGGTTCAAAGTTTTTATTGTTTTTTTTAGATAATTTCTTGAGTAAAAAATACGGACTACTCTAAAAATTAAAATAAAATTATACTAAAGCCTAATAATCAATTATAAATGTAAAAAAAAATCATTTCTATATCGAAAGAACCAGAATTTAAAAATAGTACTATTCAAAGTATCTATACTATTTATTTAACTTGAATTAAAGGAAGTCCGGCTAATTTGTCATTCCAAGCTTTTAACCTTAATTTTGTATAAATTAAAAAAAATCATTTTGTCCGTTTACAAAAATTTAATTTTCCCCGTTCTATCTAAGTTTGATCCAGAGAAAATCCATTATTTTGCAATGGATTGTTTAACTTTTGCATGTAAAATTCCTTTTGTTTCATCAATTATTAAAAGCTTTTTCGAGGTA
>JANNWE010000611.1:0-7968 GCA_031414675.1 Cytophagaceae bacterium | reverse complement strand
CAGGTAATCTTTTTTTTAATGAAGCCTCTTTCTTTGAATGTATAAATACAATCTGCTTTTCTGCTTGGAAATGATTACCATTGACAAATATTAAATCTTGATCACTTAGTAAAAACTTCTGATCAATGGTTGAAACTCGTTTTTTGTCAACTCGTTTAAAGGTAATTTTATCTTGAAAAACATTAAATTTTGAATCATTCTCCTGCTCATGCTTTCCATGGTCTGCATCCGCAAAAGTTATATTTAGATTTTTATCTAAATGTTTAATTAATTGATTGCATACAATTTCAATCACATCACATGGGGCACCTAAAAATGAGAATTCGTTTTTTCCAAAAAATCCAAAATCTGGCTTTTTTAGCTTTCCATGTTTTTGATGTTTTTTATTCATGATAATTACCCCAATTTAAAGTCTTTCTTTCCTCCTGTCTTTTCAATTAGTCGTGTTTCTTTTATTACAATATTGTGAGACAAGGCTTTGCACATATCATAAATAGTCAAAGCGGCAACGCTTGCTCCGGTTAAGGCTTCCATTTCTACTCCTGTTTTTCCGTTTAAAGAGGCAATGCAAAGAATCTCGATTTCATTTTTTCCAATTGTTTTTATAGAAATCTGGCAATTATCTAAGCCTAAAGGGTGGCAAAGCGGAATAAGATCCCCTGTTTTTTTTGCTGCCATTATTCCAGCTAGTATTGCTGTTTGAAAAACAGGACCTTTTTTTGTGTAAATATCTTCATTTTCAAAATGTTGCATTATTTCATCACCCAAAACCACAATGCTTCTAGCTGTAGCTGATCGGTAGGTAATACTTTTCTCTCCCACATCAACCATGCTGGGATTCCCTTTTGAATCGAGATGGGTGAAACTACTCATTTATTAGGTTTTTATTTAATGCAAAATTGAATATTTTAAAGCATTTCTTCTAAAATTAACTGGATTTTTTATAAAAATACTATTCTTGACCCCAAGAAAACTGATTTTGAAATTTTTCATTCTTATTAACAGAATAAGAATGAAATCAAACTATTTTGTATTACTAAAGGTTATAATCGTTGGTGATTAGAATTAAATAAATAATTTATGTTTTATATAAAGCATTATGTCGAAACTCTCTGAAGAGTCAAAATTTATAGATTTATCCGACTATGGAAGGCCATTAGCAATATTTATTACTCAGTATTTAAAGAAAACCTCTGTAACACCTATCCATCTAACTTTTGTATTTGGAGTTTGTGGACTCGCTTCTGTTATTTGTATCCTAAACAATAGCTATGTTTGGGCTGGTGTTTTTCTAATTCTAAAATCAATAATTGATGGAATGGATGGCGAGTTGTCTAGAGCAAAAAAAACGCCTTCTTATACGGGCAGATATCTAGATTCCATTTTTGACATTATTATCAACTTTCTTGTTTTATTTACTATAGGTTTTCTTACACAAACTAATATAATACTAACCTTTCTTGCTTTTATAAGTGTTCAGTTACAAGGCACCCTATTTAATTTTTATTATGTTATTTTAAGAAATAAAACAGAAGGAGGAGACACCACAAGCCAAATTTTTGAAACAAAAGAACCTGTAGCATTCCCAAATGAGAGTCAAAAAATGGTTAAAGTTATGTTTAATTTGTATCTGTTTTTTTATGGAGCTTTCGATAAAACAATTTATGCATTAGACAGGAATGCCTATTTGCAAGTGATTTTTCCAAATTGGTTTATGACTTTGCTTTCTTTGTACGGGCTTGGTTTTCAGTTATTAATTATATCAGTAATGCTTTCTTTTGGTTTAATTGCTTATGTAATATCCTTCTTTATATGTTACAATTTATTGGGAATTATAATTATTGGAATTCGGAAATATTATTTAAATCCTTCAGAATAATACTATCAGAATTATTAATTTTGAGTAAATCAAACCTAGATTTAAGAATAAAATTCTGTAATGAAACAAACAATAATTATTTTATTAATAATATTAATGATAGGCTTGATAGGTCTATTGATTTATACATTAATTCCGGAAAAATCCATTCCCAAAAATGCAAGAATAACCAAGATTCTCGTTTTAAAAAGCCAAAGAAAATTAATACTTTTTGAAAACGATGAAGAAGTTAAAACTTATAAAATCTCATTAGGATTTCAACCAAAAGGACATAAACAGTTTGAAGGTGACGGCAAGACCCCAGAAGGATTATATACTATTAACAATAAAAACCCAAATAGTGCATATCATTTAAACTTGGGGGTTTCTTACCCCAATGAAAAAGACAAAGCATTTGCCCATAGTAAAAATAATAATGCAGGTGGAGATATTAAAATCCATGGATTAAAAAATAATTTGATGAATATAGGAAAATTTCACCGATTCAAAGATTGGACTTTTGGCTGTATCGCACTTACAAATTATGAAATAGAAGAACTTTTTAATCATGTAGAAATAGGCACTCCAATTGAAATTAGAAAATAATGAACTATCACTATTAATCTAAAATACCTTCTAAATTTTGTTATAATTAGCAATATCCATGGTTTAAGTTTATTTTTGTGAATATGATTAGCCCCTCTTTACCAATCAATGATTTTTTATTAAAAAGCAAAAACGAGCTTCTCATCGACGTAAGGGCCCCGATTGAGTATTTCAATGGACACATTGCTAATGCAGTAAACTTACCCTTATTTGAAGATACCGAAAGAGCGGAAATAGGGACTTTATACAAAAATCAAGGAAAAGACATAGCTGTAACTCGGGGACTTGAGATTGTTTCACCAAAAATGGTGGAATTTATCAATCAAGTAAAAACCCTCACTACTAGCAAAAAAGTATTCATATATTGTTTTAGAGGCGGTATGCGTAGCAGCAGTTTCGCTTGGCTAATGAACACTGCAGGTTTAGAAGCTACGATTTTAGATGGTGGTTACAAATCATTCAGAAATGAGCTGATAACCTATTTTCAAAAAGAGAAAAAAATCATACTTTTAGGCGGAAAAACTGGAAGTGGAAAAACAGAAGTTTTAAAAATATTAAAGCAAAAAGCAGTTCAAACTATTGACCTTGAATTTCATGCACATCATAAAGGCTCAGCTTTTGGTAGCATTAATGAACTCCCTCAAAATCCCCAACAATTGTTTGATAGTGAATTATATAATGCGTTTCAAGCTCTAGACCATAACCAGAATATTATATTAGAAGACGAATCCCAGACGATTGGTTCAAACAAAATACCACACGGTCTTTGGTTGCAAATGCTTAAAGCGCCTATTATTAAACTAGAAATACCATTTGAATTGCGAGTTCAAAATTTAGTAAAAGATTATACCACTACAGAAATTAACGATTTAAAAGCTTGTGTACTTAAAATTAGTTCAAAACTTGGCCCATTAAACACTAAATTAAGCTTGCAGCATCTTTCAGAAGGTAATCTTTCTGATGTAGCAAAGTTAAGTCTTATTCACTATGATAAATCTTATGAATTTGGATATAGAAATAAGACTCAATCCATAATTTTGATTCAATCAGATACCATAGACCCCGAAATAAACGCCTTGAAAGTGATTGAAACAATAAAAAATTTATAATGTGAATTATAAAAAAATGGAAATAAAACTTACCCAATATAGTAAAGCAGCTGGCTGTGGATGCAAACTTTCGCCTAGCGTACTGGCCGAAATTTTGGCTGGTTGCAACCAAAATGTTGTTTTTTCATCGCTTTTAGTTGGAAATGAAACCAAAGATGATGCTGCAGTTTATGAACTCAAGGATGGAACTTGCGTTATTAGCACAACAGACTTTTTTACACCTATCGTTGATGATCCTTATGATTTTGGCAGAATAGCTGCAACCAATGCAATAAGTGATATTTATGCTATGGGAGGTAAACCAATAATGGCAATAGCAATCTTGGTTTGGCCCATCGACAAAATTCCATCTGATGTGGCACAACAAGTAATAAAAGGTGCTCAAGAAATTTGCACAAAAGCAGGTATTCCATTGGCTGGAGGACATAGTATAGATAACCAAGAACCAATTTTTGGGCTGGCTGTGACCGGAACCGTTAAGAAAGAAAATATAAAAAAGAATAATTCAATACAACTGGATGACATTTTGTATTTTACTAAACCCTTAGGAATTGGTATTTTGGGTACGGCCCAAAAACGTAATCTTTTATCTGAAAATGGTTACCAACAATTAGTAAATTCAACTACCTCATTAAATACTATCGGAGAAAAACTTGGGGGTTTTTCGCAAGTGCATGCAATGACAGACGTAACTGGATTTGGATTTGTTGGACATCTATTAGAAATGCTAGAGGATAACAACCTTTCCGCTATAATTCAAAAAAACGAAGTGCCTGTTTTCGAAGAAGCTAAATTGTTAGCAGCAAAAGGCGTTTTTCCAGGAGGAACTTCTCGAAATTACCAAACGCAATCCTCTCATTTTTCTGGTCTTGTAGACACCGAACACGTGATTTTTTGCGACCCTCAAACTTCAGGTGGATTGTTATTCAGTGTTGCCTCAGATTTTGAAACTGAAATGGATGCTTTTTTAAAATTTGAAAATCAATTCTATGCTAAAGTCGGAACAATAACGAATAGAAAAAGTACTGAGATTATTTTTGAATGAAAAGTAGGTCTTAAAAGAATGAATTATACGATTCGAATTTTTTTTATAGTTGAGCGTGAACCTAAGTCAACAAATATTTTCTAGAATTTGATTTAAAAAATAATCTCCACTCTTTCTAAAATATAACTGTTGGTACAAGTTTTCAACTAAATTCTGCTTCTCATTTTTAGTTAATTCTGTTTTCTGGTTCATAGTCATCAAAACTTGGCGAGTTGGTAAAGTGTCGTCTAAAGGCGGTAAAATATAAGGTATGCCTTTTAGTATTTTAGCCCCATTTTTTTCATAAAATGTCACTCTTCTTTTATCAATCTCTGTCCCAAAAGAAGGATGATCTACCTCCATAAGTAAATTTTTACTTTGTGATTGAGCTGTATTATTTAAGTGTTTAAAAAAATATGATCCGAATCCCTTCCCCCTTAATTTTTCGGATATTGCAAAATAATCTAAAACCAAGAAATTTGTATTTAGCAAATCGAATAAAAACGCAATTGCTATAACATCCTCTTTTATTTTTCCAATTATAAGTTTTTCTCGCCTTGATAAAAGTCTTTTAATTATAGTTTCTTGACTTTGCTTTTCGTTATTTGGAAAAGAATATTCATAAATTTCTAAGGCCGCTTTAAATTCGGTCTTTGAAGGATCAACAATTAAATGAAATTTTATGTCGTTCAAAATTTTTATACGTTAATTCAAAAATTGAGTCAATAATTGAATCTTTGAAAGTGTTGTCAATAATAATTTAGTTAATTTAAAAAACCAGTAAAATCTATTTCTTATTCTACTGGTTTTTTAAAATGAAATCTATGCCAATCCTAATTTCCTTCGGAAATTGGGTCATAGTCTTTAAATGTTTTCAATGGAGTTGCCTCTACTTTTTTTCTAAATTCTACCCATTTAGTATTAAAAAAGGAATTAACTTTTGTAATACTTTCTTTGGTTAGTGTTTCGAACTGTTCTACCAATATTAAATCAGCACTTGTAGGGTTTACATGTTTTGCTGTAATATGATTCATTGCTTCTGAAAGTTTACTTTGAGGAGTCAATTGGAAGGGTCTCCCATATCCCTGTTTCTCCATTTTTTTTCCTGTAATTAATTCTCGAGTTACTTTTATAGAATCTTGTATTGTTTTACATTCTTTTGCTAAAGCAAGTACTTCTTTGCCCTCTTTATCTTTGGTTTGTACTTGTATTAATTTAGCAATTTCTTCGGCTTCTGCTAGCCGATCGGTGGATTCTGTTAGCTTATTAATAGACTTCTCAATTCTTGAAAGCAATGATTTTTGAGCCATCGTTACTTCTAAAGAAGTTTTTACTCTTGGGTCTGATTTCACTTCTAAATAAGTTGAATCTTTAGCATCTCCAGCAGCGAAAACAATTTTATATTTCCCTGGTAACACACTTTGTCCGTTGGTGTCCTCTGCATCTTTTTTAGGCTTTGGAATACCAGGATATCTAAGTCCTTTTTCGGTTAAATTCCATTGCAAAACTTGATATCCTGTTGAATCAGGCTGATGTTGCAAGGTTCGTATTAATTTCCCTTCGGAAGAGTAAATTTTGACAAAAACCGTGTCCTTTTTTAAGGCCATTTTCTTAACAGAATCTATTTTAACTACCACAGGAGAAGCAGAAATAATTTCTGGTTTCGGCTCTGATTTAGCTTTTCCTTTCTTTTTTTCTAATACCTGGCTTATTACAGCAACTGGTTTTACAGACACAGAATCTTTTTTTGGTGCATTATAAAAATAGGCTAAGCTAACTCCTTTCTTTTTATTCTCTCCTGAAAAATTTGCATCTGCGCCAAAACCAGCACCAGCGGGATCTCTATAATTAGCCAAATAAGCAGTTGAAGGCTGAAAAGCTGAAATCTTTTGGTCTACTATTTTATTATTAGTTTTTGCCATTTGTCTTAAAGGTCTAATGTTATCTAAGACATAGATTGATCTTCCAAAAGTTGCTATCACCAAGTCGGCTTCTCTTTCTTGAATAGCCAAATCCATTGTTGAAACTGAAGGAAAACCACTCTTCCACTGAGTAAAACTTGAACCATTGTCAATACTCACAAAAAGACCTTGTTCAGTGCCAACAAAAATCAAGTTCGGTTCTTCTGTATCTTGTTGAACTGCCAAAGCATATCCTATTACTTTTTTGTCGTCTACCATTCGACTCCAAGTTTGTCCATAATCATTGGTTTTAAAAATGTAAGCCGACATGTCCCCTTGACGGTAATTATTGGCTACTACAAAAGCTTCGGAAGCATTAAAACTTGATGCTCTTATTTGAGGGATCCAAGATTCTTTTGGTAAGCCAGTAATATTGGAGGTGCAGTTTGTCCAAGTTTTCCCTCCATCTTTGCTAACATGCACATTTCCATCGTCAGTTCCTACCCACAATACGCCTTCTTGTTTTGGCGAAGGTGCAATGCATAGTATCGTATTATGATTTTCAGCGGAAGTAATATCTAAGGTGAGTCCTCCAGTTTCGTCTGAAGCCTTTTGTTGTAATTTGTTGTTTGTAGTTAAGTCAGCAGAAATTACCTCCCAATTATTCCCTTTATCTGTAGATTTATGCACGAATTGAGACCCATAATAAATTGTTTTCTTGTCGATTGGGTTTATAGCAAATGCTGCATTCCAATTAAATCTTAATCGAGTTTTTAGATCTGGAACTGTAGGCTTAATAAATACATCTGCACCGGTTTGTGAATCATAGCGCACCAAATTCCCGCCTTGAGACATGCCATAACCAAAACGAGGATTCTCTGGGTCAGGGGTAACGTCAAATCCATCTCCACCCACTGTCATTTGCCAATGCCAACTTTTTATGTCACCATTTTGCCAAGTATATCCAGGGCCTTGCCATGAGCCATTATCTTGCAAACCTCCATACACATTATAGGGAATCTCATCGTCAACATTGACATGATAAAACTGACCTAAAGGAAGGGTTTCCGCATACGTCCATTTTCTTCCTCTATCTCTTGAAATCGCAACTCCACCATCATTTCCATTTATTATGAAGGAAGGATCTTCTGGGTGAATCCAAAATGCATGATGGTCGGGATGAACTCCCTCATAAGGTACAATTATTTTAAAACTTTTGCCCCCATCCTCACTCATAGAGATCTTCTGAAAAATACCATAGACTCTGTTCTCATTTTTAGTATCTACTGCCAAATCCCAAAAATAGAAAGGGCGATTTCCTTTTATAGTCTCGGCATCTTCATCATTTATTTTTTCCCATTTAATACCTCCATTGTCAGATCTGTATAATGCGTTTTTACTAGATTCTATTAAGGCATAAACTCTATTTGGGTCTGATTTAGCAATTGCTAAACCCATACGACCCAAATC